>BQJH01000334.1 GCA_021604605.1 Hyphococcus sp. | reverse complement strand
TGTAGCCGGGACTGTCGGCGGCTGGGATTGGCTTGGGTCTTGAATGAGCGTGCGGAACGCATCGAAGTCCAGCATCCGGGCAAGCTTGATCCCGCGGTCCATGCGCGTCGGCGGCGCGCTTGCATAAACCGGCTCAACAATTTCGACCCAGACATTATTTTCCTGCCGCAAAGACCAGAATGCGTTCTGCGCGCTGCCGGGGGTTCGGCGTGCGAGATTATAATATCGCATGGCTTTGGTTTTGCCCGCGTCGCCTCGGCCCAGATATTGGCGTAGTTTTTCGTTTTCGGATTTGACGATCGGCAATAATGCGTCGCGTATTAAAATGAGTGCAGCATGGTCGCCTTTGCTCACGCTGATTTTACGCGTAGCGGACCTGTTTGTGGTCAGGGACTTGTCGCGCCAGCGATTGGCAATCGCTTCCGTCAAAATCCAGTTTTCGTATATTTTTGAGGCTTCCTTCGGAAAACCATCAGCCTTCGGATCACCACCAACGCCGGGGCATTGGGAGACCCTGTCCAGCGCATACTGCCACAATCCCGATCGTCTTGGTTTATCAAGCACGTCTGCACTCACGACGGGCGGTAGGGTGATTAAAGAAAACCGATCTGCTGGCTTGGCGACAATACGCTCACCAGGCTGCAAGGTGACGACGATCTCTCCGGCCTGCGCTGTGACAGACGGTGAGGCGCCAACCTGGGTTAGCAAGAGGGGAGGGCTTTTGGCGAAGTTTTGCCCGCGGCCGACATCTTCTGTACGGCGCAATGTTATCCGCGCCAGACGCCGCGCCTCGTTCCTTGGGTCGGCAGTGGTGGCCGGGTATTTTTCCGCTTCCAGGATTACGTCCAGATTGTCGATTGGATAATTGTCATTGTTGGCTTTCACGCCAACATGAATTGCCTCGCCGATATAAAAGGTGCGTTCCGGTAAATCGTTTGGCGTTGCTCCCGCACGTAAAAACTGAATGCGACCAAGTTGATTATTAAAAAGTAGATTCCAGCCCTTGGGCTTGCCATTGATCAGAATTTCTTTGACGCCGCCGCGTATGCCAGCATGAAGGTCAGCGCGCACTGTGATCACTTCTTCATCGGCGCCAATGAAAATACCGGAAAGATTTGCGGCCGCTCTTGTAACGGCGCCTTGAATATTTGACGGCAAAGTCAGGCGGCGATAGGTGATCTTATCGTCGGGAGAGACGAGGAAACTCTCCCCCGCGAGGTCTAGGTTTTTGCCAATAACAGCGAGCATACGAGTGTTAAGCCCCGCTGTGCGAATGCCATTGCGGTCATAGGGATAGCTGTAATTTTTGACTCGCGCGCCTTCTGCCTGTCGTTGCCCGACCTGATCATCAAGCAGGACGACACGGGAGATTTCAACGCGTTCATTTTCAACAACAATTGGTGTGGGGAAGTCTGTAATGTTCAGCAAAAACGGCACGGTCTGGTTGTCGAAGGTCAGCAGCTTCAGGCCAGGGACCGCATTTGGCCAGGCCATCAAGTGCAGTTGAATACCGGCAACGCCGCCACGATCCATACAGGTTGCTACAATGTCAGAGCCGCCTCGCAATGCGCCATCGGCGCAGATATACCAATGCCCGGTAATTTCCACGCCGGTCTCTTTGGGCAGATAATAATCGTGGACGCCCCACATATTATCCCCATACAGATTTAAACTCACACTCTCCCGATTGCCGCGTGCATTGTGGACCGGAGATAAGTATTTTGTTGTAAGTGTTATAGGCTGACCGAGAGGTTTTCTGACTTCCCTTTCCAGGCCGGCGGCATCCGTTCTTATTCCGCCTGTATATTTCACCCGGCTTCTTACGCGTCGCCAGTTTTCCTTGCCGGTATTCCCGCCGCCTTCCCAATCGCCAATAAGATAATCATTGCTGGCGGCCTTGATGACGGAACCGCCACGCCACCTTCCAAAATGTCCATAGTTCCACACGACATTCATTGTGCCGCCCTCAATATTGACATTGCCGCTGGGGTGCCCGCTTTCGCCGGGGACGAGTTGCCCACCACTCAACAAGATGGGGGCATTGCCTTTTATGCGTTTGCGGCACCAACCGTCATCGTAATTAACACAATCCCACCGATAGTCCTTGTAGATGGAAATGAAGGCTTCATTTTGCGGGCTGTCTTGCCAGTTGACGACCCAGTTGCCTTCGAATGAGGCGGGCGTGTCTTCAGGAACCGATTGCAGAACCTCTCGGGTAAACTGCCATTCACGATTGTATTCTTCAGTATCGCAATAGGACCAGTTGAATATTAGCGTGCCGCCATTTTGCGATATCGGGCCTTTGATACGGCCCCAATATTTTGACCCGGTGATTTCGCTGGGGGTGTCGCATTCCTGAGTGGATGAATTTTCCGACCACTCCCCTTCATATGTTCCGTCTACGGTGTAAAGCAAACGAATGCGCCCATTATCTTCAGTATAGGCGCCTTCAAATCCATTTGAGGTTCGCGAGAGGGTGGCGTCACCCCAGGTCGTTTTCCATTCGCCGGCAAGGTCAATCTCCTGTGCTGAGGCGAGGGTTGACAGCGTCCCCCAACAAAAAATTGTGAGTGCTATTTTCAACGAGGTACGAGCCATTTTTATCTCTCACGAATCATATGCGTCTTGATATATTGTGCTTAAAATATACCACAAACTGCATAAGGAACAGTTTCCAACCGGCTGTAGGTGTGCGTGGGCGCACATATGATGGCGCTTTTTGCTGCGTTGGCATGCGAAGGCGATTAAAAAGTATTTAACGTTAGTCTTGACAAATATTTTGATAGGGCTATGTCACCGCGTCACGCGCACAGTGTGCGAACTATTAGGTGAATGAAATGAAACCGGCTGAAACATTGAGCCATATCGAAACGGAACACGCCGTGCTGCAATATATGCAGTCCGAAGATGCGTGCGTGCGCTCGTTCGATGATGAGCGATATGAGGAGGGTTTCTGTGAGAGGCGGTAAGATCTACCGCTGATCGATCCGGCAACGGATGTTCGAACCCTCCAGGCAACGCCTCGGAGGGTTTTTTGTTGCCAAAATTTACGAATTAAGCCGCCAACCAGAGGAGGAGAAAATGGCGGAACTGGAAAAAGATACGTTTGAAACCATTGAAACTGGCGGCGCTCCAGTCAAAGCCTGGATTAAGGGCGTGCCGCTGGAAGAGGCCGCACGTCGCCAGCTTGGCAACGTGGCGCGGCTGCCGTTTATTCACAGCCATGTTGCAGCGATGCCTGACGTTCACTATGGGCGCGGCGCGACAATCGGG
>BQJH01000333.1 GCA_021604605.1 Hyphococcus sp. | reverse complement strand
CCTAATTCGGTGGAAAAAGAAAAGCCAACCTTTTCGGCGACTCAGTATTGCATATAAGTGTAGAGAAGAGCTTAACCACGCATTAACGCTAGCAAAAGAAAGTAAATGCCCTGGGCGGGAGCGGATGCAGCCGTCGATATGTCGCTGTAAGCGCCTTTGTAAATGGATGGGGTCTTGATGACCGGTACGAATAGTCAAAACTTGAAACAGGCGAGAAATCCTGGACGGAGCAAGTTGCCCGGCTTGCGCCGACGATTCGTATCGATTCTAGCGGTTTTTCTTGCGTTTGGGGCGCCAGTTGTCGAGGCGGCTGACCTGATCGGCGTCCGCTTTGGGCCCAACAAGAATGAAACGCGGGTGGTTTTTGATCTGTCCGGCAAGCCGTCTTACGCCGTCTCCGGCGACAAGTCTGGAAAAGGCCGTTTGATCGTTGATTTTGCAGAACTCTCCACAGCCGCCAAAGAACAAAATTACCAACCCGGCAAAGGCCATATCGGCCGTTATGGCTTTGCAAAGCGCGCTGATGGCGGCGTTCGCGCGTTTTTGGACCTTAAAGAGACAGCCAAAATCAAGGAAGTATTCCTGATTGAGCCCAAAGGGGCGGTGAAAAAATACCGGTTGGTGGTCGATCTGCAAAGCGCTGATATGAAAGAGTTTTTAGCTAGCCTCCCCAATCAGTATCCGGATTTGACGGCGATGATTGAGCAGGCCACCTCAACCAATCCGCCAGCAACAGAAACGGTCAGGCCAGCACCACCGAGCCAGAAGGAAGCAACCCAGCCAAACAACCAAACTCAGCAAGTGGCTGATTTGCCCGCCAGGAAACTCACCATTGTGGTCGATGCGGGCCATGGCGGCGTTGACCCCGGGTCTCAGGGGCAAAGTGGAACCCTTGAGAAAAATGTGACCTTGCAGGCTGCCATCGCGTTGCGCGATATCATGAATAAGCGCGGGCGTTATAATATCGTCTTGACCCGCAGCAGCGATAAGAAAATCAAGGTCGACAAACGCGAAGAGCTTGCCCGCAAGGCTGGTGCTGATCTGTTTATCTCGCTTCATGCTGATGCGCTGACACAGCACAATGTGCGGGGTGGGTCGGTTTACACACTCTCTAAGCAAGGCACTGAAAGGTCAGCAAAAATCGCAAAGTCTCAAAGCGATTATCAGGTTTATGACCTTGATGTCGCCGCTTTCGGAGATGGCGCTCGCGATATTCTCTTCGACGTCGCCCAAGATAAGACCAAAACGGCATCGTCAAAACTGGCTGAAGTGCTGGTGAAAAAGCTCACCGGCAAAACTCCAATGCTCAATCGTTCCCATCGGACGGCCGATTTGCGGGTGCTGCTGGCGCCGGATGTCCCGGCGGTTCTGGTGGAAATGGGCTTTATTTCCAACGCGAAGGATGAGGCAAATCTCAACTCAAAAGTGTGGCGAAAGCGCACGATGACAGCGATCGCAGACGCGATTGATACATATTTTGATGAGCATCATGATCAGGTGCTGGTCGCCAATCGTGCGCCCGGTGGGAAGTAATTCGGCAAATCTTACCAACTTGTTGTTTTTTCTGCGGCTCTTACGCCTCGCTGTTGTCCAATTTATGCGCTAAAAAGGATTCTGAAAAGTGGGGCGGCGCTGCTAACCCTTCTGCAGCAAAAATGATGAGGGAAGCCGCGCTTGTGCGGCGACGGATTTGTGAATGAGCGACGATACAAAAAAACCTGGCGACCATGAAGATATGACGCCCGATGAAGAAGAGCAGGCGTCTATTGAAGATGATATGTTCGCGGCGTCTGATGGTGAAGACGACGAAGGCGAGATCGTGCTTGGCCAGAAGGATGTTTCGGCGTCTGCTTCCGTACCAGAGTCAAAAATTGATGATGAAGACGAAATTGAACTCGGCGAAGATGAGGCTGATGTAGGCGGGACGGTTTTTGCTGCACCACGCCGGGAGACGCCGGCGGCGCCTAAGCGGCGCCCGGCTGAAAAAGGGGATGGCGGGATTGTGCCTTTGATTTTTCGATTTGCCGGTATTGGATTTGCCGTGGCGGCGCTGGGTGTGATTGGCGCGGCGGGATTCACAGGATGGTATCTCAACAAACTCAGTCAGGATTTACCTGATTATCAGACCTTATCTGACTATGCTCCGCCGGTCACAACCCGCGTTTATGCCGGGGACGGATCATTAGTCGCTGAGTTCGCGCGCGAGCGGCGGCTCTTTGTTCCGATTGAGCAAATGCCTGATCATGTGAAATACGCATTCGTGTCGGCTGAAGATAAATCTTTTTATGAACACGCCGGCCTAGATATGCGCGGCCTGGTGCGAGCGCAGATTTCCAATATCGGCAATATTTTGCGCGGCCGTCGCTTGGAGGGCGGTTCAACGATTACGCAGCAAGTCGCCAAAAACTTCCTTCTATCCAGCGAGCAAAAGATTGAACGAAAAGTCCGCGAGATGCTGATCTCGCGGAAAATGGAAGCAACTTACACCAAGGACCACATTCTCGAACTCTATCTCAATGAAATTTACCTCGGTAACCGTTCTTACGGTGTGGCTGCTGCGGCGCTGAATTATTTTGATAAATCCCTTAGCGACCTGACCGTGGCGGAAGCATCTTACCTTGCGGCGATCACCAAAGGGCCAAGTAACTATCACCCGATCGCTAATGAAGATCGTGCGGTTTCGCGGCGTAACTGGGTCATTGGGCGGCTTTTGGATGACGGCCATATTACACAGGAAGCTGCCGACGAAGCGCGGGCTCAACCGCTTGGCGCTCAAATCGCACCGCCCCTTGGCGCTCGTGATTGGACGATGGAGTATTTTGCAGAAGAAGTCCGCAAGCAAATCGTCGATCTGTATGGTGTTGAGGCGCTTTATGATGGTGGGCTTTCGGTCAGAACGTCGGTTAATCCGCGTCTGCAGAAAGCTGCCGGTGATGCATTGCGTCGTTGGCTGACGGTTTATGATCAGCGTCATGGCTGGCGGGGGCCTATAGGTACGCTGGCGGTTGAAGCTGATGATGAAGAGTGGGCCGCGAGCTTTAGTGAGACTGTCAAAGAATTGAGTGATAGCCGGGCGTTGTCCGAAGATATGGCCCCATGGCGTCCTGCGCTGGTTTTAGCCGTTAAAGATGAAGCGGCGACTATCGGTTTTGAAGATGGTAGTGAGGGGACAATAGCACTGGCTGATTTGGCCTGGGCGCGCGAATATTTATCAGCCAATGAAATGGGTGATGAAATAACCGCAGCAGGACAAGTCCTGTCGCGCGGCGATATTGTTTATGTAGAAAAG
>BQJH01000332.1 GCA_021604605.1 Hyphococcus sp. | reverse complement strand
GATCTATCAGGCGCTGGAGAAAGTGAACGGCGTCGCGGAGGATTTAACGTGGGAGGTCTATCGCGACACGCTAATCGAACAAGCCGAACAGGGCGTCGATTATTTCACCATCCACGCCGGCGTGCGCTTGCCCTATATTCACCTCACGGCGGACCGCGTGACGGGGATTGTTTCGCGCGGCGGCTCGATCATGGCGAAATGGTGCCTCGCCCATCACCGCGAGAGTTTCCTCTATACGAACTTCGCTGAAATCTGCGAGATCATGCGCAAATATGACGTCTCATTCTCGCTGGGCGACGGGCTGCGTCCGGGTTCCATCGCTGACGCCAATGACCGCGCGCAATTTGCGGAGCTGGAAACCCTCGGTGAACTGACGAAAATCGCTTGGGAGCATGGCTGTCAGGTGATGATCGAGGGGCCGGGCCATGTCCCGATGCACAAGATCCGCGTCAACATGACCAAACAGCTCAAAGAATGCGGCGAGGCGCCGTTCTATACGCTCGGGCCCCTCACCACCGACATCGCGCCCGGCTACGATCACATCACGTCCGGCATCGGCGCGGCGATGATCGGCTGGTTCGGCACGGCGATGCTTTGCTATGTGACGCCGAAGGAGCATCTTGGCCTGCCCGACCGCGACGACGTGAAAGTCGGCGTCATCACCTACAAGCTCGCAGCGCACGCGGCGGATCTCGCCAAGGGCCACCCGGCGGCGCAACTGCGGGACGACGCGGTCTCCCGCGCGCGTTTCGATTTCCGGTGGGAGGATCAGTTTAACCTCGCGCTAGACCCTGAAACCGCGCGCGACTATCACGACCAGACCCTGCCCAAGGAAGCGCACAAGGTCGCGCATTTCTGTTCGATGTGCGGGCCGAAATTCTGTTCCATGAAAATTACCCAGGATGTGCGCGATTATGCGAGCGGGCTGAGCGACAACGAGAAAAAAGACCTGGAGCGCGCAACACAAGAGGCGCGTTCCGGCATGAAAGAAATGAGCGAGAAATATAAGGAAATGGGCGCCGAGCTCTATCTCGAAGAAGAGGCCGTCCGACAAGCGAATAAAGGGTTGTGAGCTTTCCCAGTCGCCCATGTTTGTGCGAGACTTGATGGTCTTGATGTAAGCTGGGGAAATCCGTGCTTTTGACTCTCTTCCTGATTTATTTTCTGGTTCCCTTTGGACTTGCATTCGTGCGCCCCCGGTGGTGGTGGGTTGGCGCTTGGGGCGTGCTTGGGAGCGGCTTGTTGATCTGGGGCGTAAATGAGAGTGAGAACGACATCTCGAGCATGATTCCGGCATCTGCGTTCAATATGATGATCATGCTGGGGCTGGTTTCCGGACTTCTGGTGCAGGCCTGTCGATTGGCATTCAGAAACGCCAATCAACCTCTGCCCAAGTGGCCTTTCATGCTCACTTTCGCGCCGATCGTATTGTTTCCCTATGGGGATGAGTTAGAGGCGGTTTTGCGGCTAATTGAGAAAATATACTAACCGCACAAAATCGAGGGTTTGAACGCTATCGGTTAAATATTGCGATGAGTCCGGAGCTTTATCTCGAAGCAGATGCGGTGAAGAAAGCGAATGAAGGGTTGTGACGAGTGGCCAAGATTCATGGCGGGCTATATAGTCGCCAATACCTAAAACCAATTGTCACGGAAGACTCGAAACGAGCGCGAACTCGATATTCCGCGCTGTCCAGAAAATTATTTGGAAAATATGAGAACCTGAAAAGCAATTTCAGTCAAGAAGTCGAGTCAAAACTAGGTGTACGTATTAGAACCACCGGCGCTGGGTTCAGTTTTAAGTATCTTGTTGATAATTGGCTTGATGACTGTGAACTAAGAGATTTCTTAGATTCAGTGACAATTTTGTATGCGTTTCTTTCTGACGAAGATAAATCTGCTTTGGTTGCGGCGGTAAATTCAATATTCAAAGAAGAAATGTTGCCGTTTAGCGTTGATGAAAATGGCGGAGTTCATCGGGTATTTGATCAAGAATTTGAATCAAACACAGAGTTCGTCTTTAAAGTCTTAGAAGAAAAGGAGTACCGCGCGGCTGGTGCTGAGTTTCAAAAAGGCCTAAACTATCTTCGGTCGACGAGCCCTGACACTATCTCCGCGGTTCGCGCCGTGTACGGCGCGATTGAAAATATTTTCAAGATACGATTCGATGAGAGCCGCTTAGGGCCGACTGAGGTCAGAAAAAAGCTCTTACCGGTGGTAGAAGAAAGGTACTCTGAACGGCACAAAAATTCGGCGACGTTGTTTCTAAAATCGTTTTCAGAATGGATAAATGCGTGCCAACAATACCGCCATGCTGATGACGAGCGGGAGCATGCTGAGATACCCCTCGAATACGCTGTGGCGCTTATTAGCAGTGGAGCGAGTTATTTGAGATGGCTGCTTGATATCGAGTCAAAAGCATAAGAGGCGTGCAATTGCGGGCTGCGTTGCGCTTTATGTGCAATTTGATTTGCACGTTGTCGCCGCCGCCCAACCTCAATCATGCACCTACACCGACTGGACATGGTCCGCCGCTGAGCGCCGGGCCGTCGACATAAGCGAGGTTGAAAAGCCTTATGCTGCGCTGAGGGATGATGAGCGCGATGCGGCGACGGGCTGCTCCATCTGCCGCGAGGATCAGGTGGAGATTGCGCTGCCCGGCGTCGCGCCGTTTCGGGTCTGCAAAGCCGTTGCGGGCGAGGTCGAGGCGGGCCTGCGCCGCGCGCTTGCGCGGGGTTTTGAGATCGAGACCGTCACCGGCTATCGCGCCGGGCGCTCGAAAGGCGTTCTCGACGCACAGGGGCGCCGCACCGAATATTCAAACCATGCCTTCGGCCTCGCCATTGACGTCAATGCCGAGACCAACGGGCTTTATGATCGCTGTACGGAGTTTTCGCGCGCCTGCCGTCTGATCCGTGGCGGCGAGTGGCGCCCCTCCGCGCCGGGCGGGATCTCGCCCGACACGCCGTTCTATGAAGAAATGCGCGCGATGGGCTGGCAATGGGGCGGCGAACTTGCCGGCCGGCAAAAAGACTTCATGCATTTCTCGCCGTCTGGGGATTAAGGAGGCGACTAACCCCTCCGTCGTTCCGGACTGACGTCCGATCCGACACCTCCCCCGTTTGCACGGAGGAGGAGGGCGCTTCTGTTTCAGGGTCGGCGCAGCTTTTCTTCCCCCATGATAATGGGGGAAGTACCCCGAAGGGGGGATGGGGGTTGCGACATAGAAAAGAGCGCTTGATCCGTACACGTATAAGGCGAGTGACAGTGCAGCATTTTACATCATTTATGTTGAATTCTTTCATAAA
>BQJH01000331.1 GCA_021604605.1 Hyphococcus sp. | reverse complement strand
TTTCATCGGGACGTTGGACCCACGATTATCCGATTGCCTACGCAGAAGCGCGCGAGCTTGGCCTTAATGTCTCCAACGACATGCCAAAAGAAATGATGCAATTGATGACGCTCTTCCCCGATACGGTTCGGCGTAATTCCGGCGTGAAATATATCGAGGATGAACCGCGCGCCATCACCGATGACCCACATCGGGTGACAATGACAGGATTGGCGCCACAGCAAGGCGCCCGTAGTTTCAGCTTTGGCCCATGGAACCCGAAAGATGTTCCAGAAAACCAGCAACCCCATGATGAGAAAAAACCCATCTGGCGTCGCAATAGAGACTAGGTACTGAACCTACGCATCTTAATATAAAAACTCCGCCTCGTCAGGAACGCGTGAAAACGCGATCTTTGCGCCGAGATAATTCAGATCAACCGACGATTGACTAGCAAGCGAGATATGGCGTGTTTTTACGCTCGCCTCCTTGGCGCCGCTTAATCGGTTGAACTTGTCTTTTGGGTCAGCGTTAATCTGATCAATAATCCGCCACAGCTTTGCGCGTTTATCGTCCGTTTGAGCAACTGCTGCATCTGCAAATAAATCCCCCTGCTGCATTTTACTGTCTGCCTCTTTCGCAAGCCCGTGCAGATAAACCGTGACGCCCCCTAACCGCCCTTCCGCATTATTCTTACGCTGGAACTGAATTAACTCAGTCCACATATCATTCAACGTTTTCAAAAACAGATAGGAATCCTGAGAATAAGAAAACCGCCGGGCCGTTTCCCATCGCCCTTCAGGCCTCAGTCGTACTGACAGGCTCATGGAACTGGCGTGCATGCCATAATGGCGTAACCGGCTCGCCGCCTTCAACAGTAACGCGCGCGCAACCAATCGCGCCCTGTCAGGCGCCTCATATTCCCGGCTCAAGACACGGCTATGGCCGATCATCGATTTTTTTGTCGGCTCCTCAACGGTCTCATAGCCATGTAAGCCATACCAGAAACGTTCACCGGTCACGGACCCCCAAATCGCCCGCGCCTGTTTTGGCTCCAGCGCCCAAAGGGCTGGAAAATTCGTGATGTCCGCGCGCGCCAGCCGACGTTCGACACCGGCGCCAACACCCGGAATGTCACGCAGCGGCATTTCCGCAAGCTTGCCCGGAAGGTCCGAGAGCTGAAGAACTGTCAGCCCATCAGGCTTCACGCGCTCAGCAGCAAGCTTGGCCAGCAGCCGACTTGGCGCCAAGCCAATGGAAGCACGCATGGCCGGCCCGACATTTTCAGCGATGCCGCATTTTACTTTTTTTGCCGTCTCGATCGCGCGCGCCGGATCGCGTTCCGACCGGGACAATTGAAACGCCGCCTCATCAATCGAGTATATTTTGACAAGCGGTAAATGCCGCTGAATTTCAGCCATCAACAAATTATGAAGTTGAACGTAGCGATCGTGACGCGCCGGCATGACCGCAATATCGGGACACAGTTCCCGTGCGTCCTTAACTTTCGTGCCGCGTTTTATGCCAAACGCCTTGGCTTCATAACTCGCTGCAATGGCGCCGGTATGCTCCGATTGTAGGGGTGTGACGATCACCGGGCGGCCCATCAATTCAGGGTGGTCGTGCTGTTCGACACTGGCAAAATAGGCATTGAAGTCCAGAAACAGGTAAGAAAGCCCGCGGACCGGGTGGTAATTTTCAAATTGGCTGGCGTTCTCAGACATGAGAACAAATATAGAACAAAAATGCGCGCTGTCTATATATTTATGCGCCTATGGGCCTGGCTTTATGCCAAGGGGCATGTCTGCCCCTCACCCTTCCGGACGCTTCCGCGATGCGCTCTAAAGCAAACGCTGTCCTGCTCTTTCGACACGCGAGGCAGCGTCATGGATGATTGAAGCCTGGCCTTCGGTTTCATCAACCAGCAATGCCGGGAATTGCCCGAGCGCCTGATCGAGTTGCTCATGGGCCATGATAATGGCTTCGCTCTCATTGATATCGGTTGTTTCTTCTTCGGAGAGAAATTCTCGCGCGGCATTTAGAAACCCATAGGCATCTTGATATTCATGGGCGTTGATAATTTTTCCGTTTGCATCAACCCCAAGCGCATATTCTTCGCCGGCAGTGTTCATCATCTCGGCAATGGACAACAGCTTGACGCCGACAGATGTCTCCGGCATTTGCGAGCGCACACTCTCCACAAACTCAATATAGATCGCATCAACTGAACCATCATTCATGGCGGTATCGTGAATTATCGTTAGCTCATCGGCAAAGCCATCGAGCCCGCGCGCCGTAAGCGCCGGGGCAAGCTCTGTGTAAATTTCATTGGCGGGATGTTTTGCATGCATCATGGCCATCTCTTTGGCGCCCGCCTGATAAAGGTCCATGAAGGCAACAAGGTGACCACGGATGAGACCGAGCTGATGAACAAACTCAACATCATCTGTCGCAGGATCGCCCGTTCTGACAAGTTCTTCAGGAGCAGCCTCGATACTCTCATCCGCAGGCGCCGGTGAAAGCGAGACTGTTTCTTCCTCCGCTAGGTTTGCGTCTTTCTCATTGCTACAGCTTGCCAAAACTGCTGCGCCGACGAGTAATCCAGCTAAGATAAAAGGTCGAAAAATATGATAATGCGCCATACCCATTGTCCCCGATATTCGCCCCTATGATATGCTTTTGAACAAAGAACGCAAACGATTCGCACCTCGATGAGGCTAGGCAGCAAGTTGCGGCGGGCTTGTCAGGAAGGCTGTCGTTCAAACAAGGAATTCAAAGCCCTAGGAGAATTGGGTAGGGCTGTCGATTGATGATCAGGTGACGCGTCTATTCAATGAGACCCACCATCTTCGAGGCCATAATGACAGGAGAAGCCAATGAAAGTGCTATTATTAGCCAATGAGGCGCCGGAAGAATTTGCGCGCCGCAACCACCCGGAAACATTCAAACCCTATATGGGTGAATGGTATGTGTTCAGTGAAACCATGAGCAAAGCTGGCGTTACCGAGGACAGCGCCGCGCTCGAACAACCCTCAACTGCTACTGTCGTATCCGTGCGCAATGGCGAGCGAACGGTTGAAGACGGTCCCTTCCCCGGCACCAAAGAACAGCTCGGCGGTTTCTTTCTTTTAGAGACGCCAGACATGGAAAGTGCAGCCGAATGGGCGAAGCAGTGCCCTGCCGCCAAAACCGGTTTTGTCGATGTCCGGCCTGTGCCTTATCTTGAAGAAGGAGAAGGGTCATGAAATATATTTTTCTTCTTTATGATGATGAAGACACTTGGGACACCATGGAAGAAGCAAAGAAGAACGAGATCTACGGCTCTTACTTTGC
>BQJH01000330.1 GCA_021604605.1 Hyphococcus sp. | reverse complement strand
GTTCGAACCCGTCACCGCCCACCATTCCACACTTAGGAATACTAAACTGCCCTAGAAGCCTTAGTGGCTCTGCGATTGCGGCGGTTCGAAACCCCTCTTTTCGGCAGTACTGAATGCGACCTGCGAAAGCGAGTCGGATTACCATATGTTGGTTCTCGAAAACGCCGGAAGCCCATAGTCTATGCGGGTTAGACACGAACGCCATAGCGGTTCGAAATGCATCTTCAAATTTCGCCAATGGCTTCTCAGAATTAGAGGCTTTTTCACTTAATGCCACTTTTTGGGTTTCCAATTTTTTGATCTGGTTTTCGTAAGCAACAATCAGCGTGTTGTTATCGGCGTTCACAAGACGATCCATGAGTTGGTCGGTCTTTCTTTCCAGCGATGATATTTGGGATTTTATCTCGGCGTTGTTTCGTCCTGTGATCTTTAGACGGGCTTGCCACAAGTCTGCGAATAGATCGTGAGCCAGTGCAAAAAGCACCTTGGAAGGCTGCAGTTCTTTTAGCAGAGCCTCAAAGTCGCCTTCGATTTTTTCTTTGCGAATGGATTTCTTGTACGAGCTGCAGGTTTTTCGGAAGCAATGGTAATAAGCATATAGGGCACTCCGCCCCTTAGACCACGAAGCGCAAAGCGGTTGGCCACAGTCAGCACATTCAACAAAATTTCTGAGGGGAAAATCTCTGCTAAGATCTTTGCGGCAGGGCGCGTGCGCCCGACCTTCAAGCCGATCTTGAATCTTCTGCCACGTCCGAAAGCTGATTAGCGGTTCGTGTTTGCCCTGATGAAGGTGCAGGCCGTATTTTTGAATTGAAATGCGACCGGCATAAAGAGGGTTCCGCAGGAGGTTCAATACGGCCTGCAAATGAACACCATTCCGGCTGTGTTTACGTTTGGTGGATGGGTGCAGGTTCAAGAACCGTTGGACCTCTGTAGCGGTCTGAAAACGCCCGGAGGCGTACCCCTCCAAAGCTTCCTTGACGATAGGACCATTTTTTTCGTGAGGGCTGAGGACTTTGCCACCGTCTTCTCGTTCCACATAGTGATATCCGAGGATCGGCCCAAAAACGTAATAACCCTTTTCGACACAGGCCCGCATCTTCTGGCGAACCTGACGGGCGTTCTGCTTACGCTCCAATGTACCAGCCGCGGCAGCAATGGTCTCATGAAACTCGCCTTCAGGCGAATCCTCGAAATTAAAGTTCAAGCATTCCCTTGTCGCATTTCGCGCCTTCATTTCGCGGCGAAGCTTGATGTGAAATTCCGTATCTCTCGCAAAGCGCTTCAAATCGTCAAAAATCACAATGTAATTCTTATCCGGCTGTGCATCGAGATAGCTGAGCAGTGCGACCATCCCTGGGCGCTTCATAAAGTCTCCGCCGCCGGTAACGTCGTCAGGAAAGACCGCCTCAACTTCGTAGCCTTTTGATTCTGCATATTGCCGACATCGATGTTCCTGACTTTCAAGTCCCGAGCCTTCGGTTCTTTGTTTCCGGTCGCTTACGCGACAGTAAAGAACAGCTTTCTTCGCCTCATTGGCTGTGTCTGATATCGCTTTCATGATTGCCTCCCCTCAGCCGACGATTCCAGATCAGCAGCATCCTCAAAGTTTTCCGATAGTACGTGTTGTGGGTATGAGTATAACTCATCCGGCGCCGTGGGTGGGGTTTCAGGAGAGATTTCTTCTTCTTTTCCACCGATGTTTTGCGCTTGTTGCACGGGATGAACACCGAATCCAAGATCAACAAACCCGATTAAAATATCCGCGAGCATTCGAATGTAAAAAAGCTTTTCTTCATCGCTCGCATTGGATTGTTCAAGATGATGAAGGTGTTTTTCATAGTCAATCTGAACGAGTAGGGGTTTATTTTCCCCCAATGTGTCCGGCAACTCCGGTTTTGTTTCCTTTGTCTTTGTTTTCCGATAGCTCAACCTTTTCGTCCCTTCTCATTCTAATTTTTATCCATCAACGTCGTCCTTTCCTCTTCTTTGCAACGTATATTGTTCCGTATAGGAACGAAACAAGAACATAAGTCGTTTTTTGACTTTTGGCAAGAAGAATTTTTGGGTGCAGCTCGTATTAACGAGCCTTCGGTTCTCGCGGTGCTTCGCGAATGTATGATTTTTGTTCCGTCAATTTGCCCTCCTATTAACTTGTCTCGCGAGGCGTGTGCGATGGGTCAGCTTTGGACCCAGCGTTGCGCAGGGCTGGCGACGTGTTCCTCATCAATGCATCACGAGTTTTTTCAAGACCGGCGTTTTGTGACGCTTCTTCGCGATTTGCCGTCGGTGTGACGCCGTTCGGTTGATAGGGTTGCCCCATCCGGCGCATGACCGTCTTGCTGTCTACGGTGGAGAGAACGCGGCCAGCGCGCGTGTCGATTTGCGACTTGAAATCGCTGCGCAACGCTCGTCCGGTCTTTTGTTCAAAATCCTGACGATCAGCAGGCGTCAGGTCGCGACTGCGATTGATGTTGTCGCGGGGCACGAATGCTTGCTGGTCAATCTGCACCAGCGAGACGCCTTGCGTTGCGACCTGATCGATGGTCTCCGGCGCATAGGACGTCGTGTTATTGGCGTGATCAATTCGGATATTAAATCTATCCGCATCAACATGCTCGCCAAGACTAGCGAGCGACACTCGTTCCTTATCGCTGATCGGTCGCAAACGCTTCACATCCGAAAGATGGATATGTTCGCCGCCATTAATTTTCAAAAACTCTGTCATAGAATGTCTCCTCTTTAATGCAGCCTTAGTACCGAGGCTGTTGCGGTTGGTATTTGTGATCAAAACCCGGATCACGCGGGAGCTTGTCGGGGGGTGACATCGCGATGAGCGCGTCACGCATTTCGATGAGCCAGTCAGCGGCGAAGCGCTCGCGGTCCACATCGCCGCGTTCGTGGGGCGCAGGCCTATGCGCCATAAAAGGATGGTCCTCGCTAACCATTCTTGAGCCGCGTCCTGTTTGTTCCTCACGGCGTTGCTGTTCCGATTTCTCCGCGTCCGCCATCTGCAGCCGGATGTAAGGGTCAGTCATTGCGAAATCGCGTTGGACATTCGGCAGTGGGCCTTTTTTGGCGGGAGACCAGGGTTCGTCGATCCGGCTTTTGGGCGGAGGGTTCTGTCGCTCGTGAAGCCGCTTGTTGAACTCTTCAACGCCTGGGTGCGAGTATCGAATATCAAGTTTAGGTTCTTTTTTCGGCGTTCCGCCAAATCTGTTGAACAACCATCCAAACATGTCAGTGGCCTTTCATTCTAGTGTCGAGAATTGCGATGAGCGAACAGTCTTCCATTGCGCCGGTGGTGATGAGCC
>BQJH01000329.1 GCA_021604605.1 Hyphococcus sp. | reverse complement strand
CGAGGAATATGAAGAGCTAGATAAACTCGTTGGCGCGCTTTTAGGCACGCGCGATGTCGACCCTAAAAGTGCTGTCGCAAAAGCTCGAATGGCAGGCGTGCCATTTGATCCTCAACGAATTGTCCTTTTTGAAAAACTCTTCGCAGAGCTAAGGCAATACATTCCGCCTGGTCGCCCAACTCCGCAACGCTCAACTGAAGCTCGCTCAACCTTATCATTCTTTGAAGCATACTTTTCAAACTTCATCGAAGGCACAGAATTTACTGTTGAGGAGGCTGAGGAAATTGTCTTTCAAGGCGTCATACCTCAAGAACGCCCTGACGACGCGCACGATGTTCTTGGAACCTACCGTCTTGTCTCTGATGTCGCCGAAATGGAAACTATTCCGTCCGATTTCGAAGAGTTCGTCGAAATCCTGCGGCGGCGGCACGCTGTTTTTATGGGTGCGCGCCCCGACAAAAACCCTGGCGCCTTCAAAACAACGTCAAACCGAGCCGGCAATACAGTCTTTGTCGACCCAGGCCTTGTAACTGGCACGCTCGACAAGGGTTACGAGTTTCTGCAGGCGTTAGGCGAGCCATTACAACGGGCGATATTCATGATGTTCCTGGTTAGTGAAGTTCATCCGTTTGCCGACGGTAATGGGCGCGCGGCGCGAATTATGATGAATGCCGAACTCGTCGCGGGCGGTCAGGAACGAATTATTATTCCAACAGCTTACCGTGTCGATTATCTCGGCGGACTGAAGGCGCTGTCACAGACAGGCAATCCAACGCCGGTCATTCGCATGCTTGATCACGCACAACGCTATACGCATGGTATCGATTGGCAAGATCTAAAGACTGCTCTAGCCGCCCTTACAGAAACTGGGGCATTCACCGAAGGTGAGAACGCCAAGTTGAAGCTTCCCAGCGCCGCTTTGGCGTGAATCTTAATCGGATTTGCGCATCGGAAAGGTGACTGTTTTTTTTGCGTTGAAATGTAGTCAAGCCAACTTAGTCGCCGGGTTACTGTTTTCTTGCTGCAAGGTAAGTTTTGCCAACGGTTTCAGCAACACTTGAGCCAACACCAGTTCTCAAATGGGCATACCTTTCGGTTGTCGAAATCCTTTTATGACCTAAATTTGCCCCGATATGCGCGAGCGCCGCCCCATCATTTATTGCAAAAGACGCATAGGCATGACGAAAATCATGAATGGTCATATTGCTGATCTTTGCGCATGTTTTCAATTTATCCCAGGTGTGACGAATTTGCTCTACGTGCCCACTTTGGCTGCGCTCTGACGGAAATACGAATTCCGGGGATTGGTCGTTGGCGTCATTTCGCTTGGTTAAAATAGCGCTGGCCGGCGCTGACAACGGAATCGCTTTCGAGTGATTGACGCCGCCTGTCTTATGCCGGGCAGGGGGCAAAAGTAGAAGGTTTCTTTCCAAATCAACTTCAACCCACTTAAGCGCAAGAATCTCACCACGCCGCGCACCTGTTAGAGCAACTAGATTGAGAATATCAATTTGATCGTGGGTGATTTCTTCTTTTTCGAGAAGCATATCAATTGCTGTCATCAATCGATTTGTTTCATCTTTTGAAAGGTAACGCTCGCGGCTGCCGTCCTTCATTTTTTTGATTCTAGAGACTGGATTCGTATCGATCCACTCTCTATCGACCGCCCAACCCAGCGCTGCGGAAAGTGACCGAACTGCATGGACAGCAGCGCCACGGCCGCCACGAACACCCCGACCTTTTTTATTTATGGGCTGCCGCGCTGACTTGCCATTCAATACATCGTCTTGAAATTTCGCAATGTCAGAAGGTTTCAGTTCTTTGATCGGTTTTTTGCCCAGGAGCGGACGAGCGTGGTTATTGAGATACCCTTTGTCGTTGTCCCAGCTTGATTGTCGTTTGTCAGGACGATCAATTGGCCCTTTCGCAAGAAACGCATCAATTAATTGTGCGACGGTTCGAGGGGCACCGGAATCGACGGCAGGCGGCTTCGGTAGTTCGCCGCGAGCAACACCGGCAAGTAGTTGTCTTGCTTCCTTGCGGGCCTGTTCCGGCGTAATGACATCGGCGTCTGCAATTTTATGCCATCCCTGGTCGTATCCACGCTTGTAGCGAACCGCATAAATGCTCCGGCCAGACTTGTAAGCGCGAACGCAAAAGCCTTTTAATTCGGTATCCCACAAGAAGAACTCCGCATCCCGGTTTTCAGGAATGAGCTTCAGTGTGCGCTTTGTTATTTTCGACTTGACAGATGGCATTGACTTTCAACTCCGCTCGTCGTCAAAACCCAATTCTCGGTACCTCCTCGGTACCCGCTCGGTACCTATTCAGCGTGAAATCGAGTGATTTCTGGGGAAAACCGGGGTAGACGGAATGTATTTACTCTATTATCTAACATCTTGTTATTGTGAATAAAAACGGCTACAAGGTCAATGTTCAGCGGGTATAGCTCAATGGTAGAGTCGGAGCCTTCCAAGCTGAATATGCGGGTTCGATTCCCGCTACCCGCTCCATTCCTTTTTCTTGTGGCCTTTGCCTTACAGCCTTTGATCGTTGCGAGATCGAATCTCGTCTATCTGCCATTCTCTCTGGGGGTGAAAATCAATAGACATTGAGGGTCCAAATCCGTTCATAGTGCGAGTAGGGTAAGTGATAGAAAAGGTTGGGCTAAATGGATCTCAAGAACAAAGTTGCGATTGTAACGGGCGCCGCCCATGGGATTGGAGAAGCCTGCGCACGGGAATTTTCCCGTCATGGCGCGGAAGTTGTCGTTTCTGATATTGATAGTGAAGCGGCGCAAAAAACAGCGGCGGCTATATCCAGGGAAACCGGCCAACGCACGCACGCCATAAAGTGTGATGTCAGCGATGATGGTGCATGCCAGTCTTTGCTCAGTGAGACGGTTCAAGAATTCGGACGTTGTGATATTCTCGTGAACAATGCAGGCATTATCAAAACCGGGACTGTGCTGGATCTTGATCCTGATGATTTCGATAAGGTTTTGCGCATTAATCTTCGCTCTTGCTTTGTCTTGACGCAGCTTGTTGCAAAACAAATGGTTGAGAAGAAAATTGCCGGCTCCATCATCAACATGTCGTCGCTGAATTCTGTTCTCGCGATCCCCAATCAGATTGCCTATGTGACGTCAAAAGGCGGCCTGCAGCAACTCACTAAAGCCAGTGCGCTTGGGCTGGCTGAATATAATATTCGCGTCAATGCGATAGGGCCAGGGTCGATTATGACGGATATTTTGAAAGTGGTCATGAACGACGAGGCTGCACGCCGGAACATTCTCGCGCGGACGCCTTTGCGGCGTGTCGGGGAAC
>BQJH01000328.1 GCA_021604605.1 Hyphococcus sp. | reverse complement strand
CAGTTTCATCACCTTTTACCGGAATTTACCGCACTCGATAATGTCGCTCTACCGAGATTGATCGCGGGTGATAAGAAATCGAAAGCAGACGAAGAAGCGGCGCGCTTGTTAACGGCGCTCGGACTTGGTGAACGGCTTACGCACCAACCTGGCCAGCTCTCAGGGGGAGAACAACAGCGCACCGCGATTGCGCGCGCCTTGGTCAACAAACCCGATATTCTCCTTGCGGATGAACCGACCGGTAATCTTGATCCAAAAACCTCGGATGTCGTTTTTGATGCGTTGTTAAAGATCGTACGTAGTGAAGGTCTGGCTGCGCTCATTGCCACCCATGACCAACGCCTTGCCAAACGCATGGACCGCATCATTACGATCAAGGATCAAAAACTGGTCGAACTGAAACGCCAACCAGCCTAAGCGCGCGTAACGGCGACCTGGCTGACATTTGTTGTGCCGGCGCGAAACCCGGCTTCACAATAAGCAAGATAAAATTTCCAGAGCTTCTTGAACTGATCATCAAAACCCAGGGGGCGAATTTCATCCCAGGCGGTGTTAAAGCGCTCGTGCCACTCGTGAAGCGTTCGCGCGTAGTCCTCACCGAACTCGTTGACGGACTGCAAAGAAAGACCAGCTTTAGAAATGAGCTCCTTCAAGATTGTGGGGCTCGGCAACATGCCGCCGGGAAAGACATAGCGTTGAATGAAGTCTGGTGATCGAAGATAGTTTTCGAAGAACCGGTCAGCGATTGTGATGATCTGAAAACCAGCGACACCGCCGGGCTTCAGGACATTTCGCACCTTTTCAAAATATGTAGGCCAATATTCTTTGCCCACAGCCTCAAACATTTCGATCGATGCGATTTTGTCATATGTCTCGCTAACATCACGATAGTCCTGAAGGCGAAACTGAACTTTTTCATTCAGGCCCTCGCGAAATATCCGCTCACGGGCATAGTCATATTGTGACGGGGAAAGGGTAAGTCCGGTTACATTAGCCCCAACGTGTTTTGCAGCATATTCGGCAAACCCACCCCAGCCCGAACCAATCTCTAAAACATTCTCATCGGGCTTGAGTTCTATGGAACGGGCGAGGGCGCTGTACTTGTTTTGTTGTGCCGATTTTAAGTCGGCGCCTGGGCTGGAAAATCGCGCCGAAGAATAGGTCATGGTCGGGTCAAGCCATTTTTCATAAAAGCTGTTGCCCAGATCATAATGGGCCATGATGTTACGGCGTGACCCTGAGCGCGTGTTTTTATTAAACGTATGTCGAACCATGTTCAAAATATCGAACACAAAGGGCGCTTTAAACGCTTCCTGTATTACATCTGCATTGCGTGCGAAGACACAAAGACAGGCAGCTAGATCGGGCGTGTCCCATTGATCATCTGCATAGCTCTCAAAAAAACCAATATCCCCGCCAAGTATTGTTCGACGAGCGAAGGCGTAGTTTCGTATTTGGATAATAGCTTTGGCTTCTTGTTCTTCGCTGCCGCGAAATTCTAAATGGCGTCCATCCGGCAAAATGAAGACGACGGCGCCATATCTCAGGTTGGCGATATGTTTGCAGACCTGCCGAAAAAAGAACGGTAGGCCGGACGTCAGTTGATTTGTGTCTGTCTGCGCTATTTGTGTGTTCATAAGTTGCATGCTTTTGCATTTCATCTGCAAGCGCGGTTCATCTGCAACCGCTGCAATGACGAAGCTACTATTCCGGGCTGCTCTTGATTTGTTGGTATCCATCAAGAGCGCGGATGCGCGCTTCGCTATGATCTAAGATAGGGAATGGATAGGATTTTCCAAGGGTTACTTCTGCTTTTTCCAGCACTTCCTGCGGGGCTTTCCAGGGAGAATGGATATATTTGGCCGGCATTTTTGCGAGTTCTGGAATAAACTTGCGAACATACTTTCCCTCCGGATCAAATTTTTCTCCCTGGGTCATGGGATTGAAAATTCGAAAATACGGAGATGCATCGGCGCCGCACCCGGCAACCCATTGCCAGCTTGCAGCATTGTTGGCGAGATCAGCATCGACCAGCGTGTCCCAGAACCAGGCTTCGCCTTCACGCCAATGAACCAGCAAACCCTTGATGAGAAAACTCGCGACGATCATGCGGACACGGTTATGCATCCAGCCTGTCTGCCAGAGTTGGCGCATCCCGGCGTCAACAATAGGGAACCCGGTTTTGCCTTGCTGCCAATGTTTCAAACCCTTCGGGTCGTCACGCCATGGAAATTTTGAAAATTGTTGGCGCAGGGGTTCTTCCGGCAAACTCGGATAGTGAAACAACAGCGAGTACGAGAATTCACGCCACGCGATTTCGGACAGAAACTTTTCTCCTGCATTGGCGTCAATGGAGTTTGCCGCCATGGCGCTTTGTGTTTCATTCCAGATGTGAACCGGGCTGATCTCACCGAAAGCAAGGTGCGGTGACAGGCGCGAGGTGTACTCGCAATCCGGTCTGTCTCGACCTCTGGCGTAATGATCAATCGGGCCTTTTAAAAACTCCTTGAGCTGAGAGCGCGCGCCGGATTCTCCCGGCGTCCAATTTTCTTTGAATGAAGCTGCCCAGTCAGGGTTTTCCGGTAAGAGGTTCCAGTCTTCTAAGCGGTCACTTTCCACATCATTTGTTGTCTCTTTGACCTTGCGAATTTTTGGCAGTGGCTGAGGGCGTGCTGGCCCCATGTTGCGCAGCGCTTTCCAGAATGGGGTGTAGACATGATAGGAACCGCCGGTTTTGGTTTTGACTTCCCAGGGCTCTCGCAACAAACATCCATTGAAGGTTTCAACACTGAGACCACTCTCGGTTAGGTCAGCCTTCAAACTCTTATCTGTCGCGATATCATGGGCGGCGTAACGCCGGTTCCAGAATATATGAGAGGCATTTGACGCTTTGCAGACGTCATTAAGAGTAGTCGCTTCATTTCCTTCTTTCAGGATCAGCGTTATCCCTTTTTTGGCTAAAGCCTCTCCAAGGTTCTTGAGGCTATGATGCAGCCACCATAGAGACGCGCCGCCAGGTGCGTGGGGCTTGGCTCGGTCAAGGATATAGAGAGCAATGACAGGCGCGCCTGTTGCGCAGGCCGCATGAAGGCCAGGGTTGTCTTCAAGGCGAAGGTCGTTTCGAAACCAAAATAGGGCGGGCCTGTGAGTCATGATCCTTCATACGTGTGAACCATGCCGCTGGATGACCGGATAAGGGATTGCCTACGCGTTTATGGATTTAATATAGGCCTTAACGTCATCGCCCAGTTCGGGATGGCTCGCGCCAAGGGCGATATTGGCCTGGAGCCAGCCAAGTTTTGAACCGCAATCATGGCTGACGCCTTCATATTCGCAAGCGAAAAAT
>BQJH01000327.1 GCA_021604605.1 Hyphococcus sp. | reverse complement strand
GACAAGGGGCGTAAAAGCAGCATTGTTTCGAGGGTTTTAGGGGGACGCCTTTCGCCTCGATAATAGTCGCGTGATTGTCGTTTAATTCTGGCTTCGTAAAAACGGGCTATTTGCATGCAGTCACCTATTTGGGTGATAGCGTTTGCAAGAATTGGCAGGTTAGATCTGCTCCAGAGATCAGCGATTTAAGCATGGAGCATGCCCGTATGAAACTTCCCTCTCGTTACGTCGATATAAAGCAACCTACATTCATCCTATCAGCGCCCTTATCAGCGCTATGCGCCTTCTTGTTAATGATCACACCAACGCAAGCAGATCAGTCTGCGCCCTCCGGCAAATGGGAAAGCAATGTCAAAGGCATAGGGGGTGTGTTTATGAAGTTCGAAAACCCTGAGCTTGTGAACAGCTGGTATCAGCAAAATCTGGGCATGGATGTCAAAGACCACGGCTACACATTCTATATGTGGCGAGATTTCGAAGCCCCTTCAATAGTGCACCGCACTGTCTGGACAGCTTTTCCAAGCACAAGTGAACATTTTGGCAAGGTGGAGCAGCACGTCATGATAAACTACATCGTGGAAGACCTTGATGGGTTCCTGCACGAACTGAAGGAAAGAGGCGTCATTCAGGTCGGGGAAATTGAGACTTATGATTATGGAAGGTTCGCCTGGATTTTGGATATAGAGGGCAACAAAGTCGAGCTTTGGGAGCCATCCGCCACGAATGATTCCAAGTAACCTATCTTCAATGATTAATGCAGGTAGATTCCGTGACAAAGGTAATTGGTATTGGTGGGGTTTTTATAAAAGTGAAAAACCCTCAGGATACCATGCAGTGGTATGAGAACGTATTGGGATTAACGCCGAACAGTAACCGAAGGTGTAGTACATTCTATTGGCGAGACATCGGGCGAGAAATATCAAATGGGTATACTATTTTGGGTTACTTCAAAGATGATACTGAATATTTCAACCCTAGCGATCTGCCATTCATGGTGAATCTGGTTGTCAATAATTTAGAATACATGTTGCAGAAATTACGTGTTGCCGGCGCCCATGTTGAAAGAGAAATTCTTCATGAGCGCAACGGACGCTTTGGGTACGCATACGATCCTGATGGTGTAAAACTTGAATTGTGGGAACCCAATGGGAAAGGGCCTGACGGCCAGATTATTGAGTAAGAACTATGCTGACTTAAAAAGCGCCGTTTGAAAGCGTGTTTCAGTTTTTAGCGGATGAGTGAGCGTCGCTGTTTTTAGGCGAGCCCATATTGCGCCAGCTCGGATAGAGTAGGCAGCCAAGAAATGAAAAAGAAGCAGCGATGAGCAGTGTCAGCGCGAATATACCGCCGCCGGATTCGCCCAGCCAGTTCGCCACGAGACATGTGCAGGCAATAATCAGATAGGGATAAACTGGCGGATTTTGCTTCATATAGCGATGCACGAATAGTGACATCGACGCGACCAGCAGTACCAATGAAAAGATGTCAAAAATTGTGATCATGACGTCCTCCAGACGTCAGATTAGGAAAAATTGGCAAATAAACTCTCAAGAGACATGGTTAACAATTTTGGTAAAAGCCGATTTGGGTTTTGCCAAAAAAGCGTCGGTCTTTTTCCGTAAACCCATCTTCTTCTGCGGGCGCTTCGTCTTTTGATTGCTCTATGACAATGAGCGCATCCGCCGCCAGCCAACCGCCATTGCGCAGCGCCCGCAAAGTGGGGGCCGCCAAATCCTTACCATAGGGAGGATCTAGGAAGGCGAGGGTGAACGGCTCGCCTGAGCTTGCGGGTTTGTCGCCCAGCGCTGTCGCTGACCGGCGGTGAATGCGTGTGCAGCCGAAAAGGCCCAGCGCTTCAATATTGTCGCGAATGGCGCCGCGGGCGCTGGCGTCAATTTCTACAAACTGGCACCAGGCTGCGCCCCTCGACAGCGCCTCCAGCCCGAGGGCGCCGGACCCGGCAAAGAGATCGATGACCCGAGCCCCGTCAAAAGAGAAGTCGTCGCGATTAGCCAGGATATTAAAGACCGACTCGCGGGTGCGGTCTGTCGTCGGGCGAGACGTCAGTCCTTTCGGGGCAATGATGGGTCGGCCTTTAAAGGCGCCGGATATGATGCGCATGACGTGCCTCTACGACCTTTTCCCCTGGTTTGAAAACTGCTGAATCTTCACGTGAGCATCCCGCTAACCGGCTTGCGGTTGACATTCAGTGCGCTTGTGTATAACAATAATGTTATGGAACAAGAAAGTTATACAAGGGGCCAGCCTAATCTCGATGCCGTTTTTGCGGCCCTGGCGGACCCCACCAGGCGGGCGATCCTCTCGCGGCTGGCTGATGGCGAAGCGTCGGTAAATGAAATCGCGGCGCCGTTTGAGATCAGCCAACCAGCCGTCTCCCGGCATTTGAAGGTGCTGGAACGCGCCGGGCTGGTTGAGCGCGATATCGATGAGCAACGCCGCCCCGCGCGGCTGAAGGCTGACAATATGGAAGCGGCGGCCGAGTGGCTGGCTGAGTTTCAGAAATTCTGGTCGACGAGTTTCGATCAGCTTGATGACATCCTTACACAGATGAAAAAATCAGAATCAAAGGAATAAGAGATGAGCGATTTACCCACCTATATTTTCGACCGGGAATTTGAAGCGCCGCGTGACATGGTCTGGCGCGCCTGGACCGATCCTGAAATTTTATCGCGGTGGTATGGGCCGGGTGTTGAGACGATCATCCATGAGTTCGATTTGAAGCCCGGCGGCCAATGGCTCAATGAAATGAAGTGGGGTGAAAACTCTATGTTGAGCAAGATGGTCTTTAAGGAAGTAACGCCGCCTGAGCGCCTTGTCTGGGATCATTACTCTGCGACGGACAAAGAATGGAACAGCGTTAAAAACCCGAAGATGCCGGACTGGCCTGATGTTCTCCTGACGACGGTGACATTTGACGAGGCGGGCGAAAAGACAAAAGTGCGGCTGACGCAAACGCCAGTTGACGCCTCAGACGCCGAGATCGCCTGCTTTGGCGAGATGATGGCGAACATGGATAATGGTTGGGGCGCCGGCTACAAAATTCTGGAAGAGATTTTCTCAGAACTGCAGGCAAAATAGGGCTGAAATATCAGGCGTCATCGCACCCTTCTTGATCGATCTTGTGTCCTTCAAGATGCGATGCCGCCTGTTCTTTCTCTACTGTGTCTTTGTTCTTTTGTGCTTTGGTGCGGCCAAACTTGGCGCGGTTTTCGTCGGCCGTTTGCGCCGCCTCTTCCCGCTTTTTCTTTTTGCGAAACCGGTTGAGGTTGATGATCTTGGTCACATGCCAATCTCTGCACAGATCTTTTTGCCAAGTTGTTCTTTCA
>BQJH01000326.1 GCA_021604605.1 Hyphococcus sp. | reverse complement strand
TGTCGTCATCCATGTCGTAACTTTGACTGCCACTTGCTCCGCGTGAAGAACTGCTTTGCTCTGACATTCCGCCTCCGACGCGATCATTATTTCCGCCGCCGCTTCTTCCATCAAGCATTGTCAACGTGCTGTTGAAGCCCTGCAAAACAATTTCAGTTGTGTATTTGTCATTACCGTTTTGGTCTTGCCACTTGCGTGTTTGCAGTTGTCCTTCGAGATAAACCTTCGAACCTTTCTTCAAATACTGCTCAACAATGCGCGTTAAGCCCTCATTGAAGATAACAACGCGGTGCCATTCGGTTTTTTCGCGTCGTTCACCGGTATTTCTGTCTTTCCAGTTCTCAGAAGTCGCTACAGAGAGGTTTGCAATCGGTTTTCCGTCTTTTGTTTGACGAATTTCCGGATCGGCGCCGAGATTCCCGACCAAAATCACTTTGTTGACACTGCCTGCCATAATAATCGCTCCTGAAATACTATATTGCCTAGCTAATCGCTCGGATTCGGGCTGCGCTCAATCACTGTTTATCCACAACGCAGCATTCTTTGTTGGGGGTAATGTTCACACCTTGTTCTTGCTGTCAACGCCGATATAAAGAGCGCGAACCCATAACACAGCGCATACCGCATATATAAAGAGACAAAACCTTCTGATGAGTTTGAAATCGATCCGCGTCGTTGGCGCGCGTGAACACAATCTAAAAAATGTCACCCTGGAAGTCCCGCGCGACAAACTGATCGTCATGACCGGGCTTTCCGGTTCCGGGAAGTCATCTCTCGCCTTTGACACGATATATGCCGAAGGTCAGCGTCGATATGTTGAATCATTGTCGGCTTATGCGCGTCAGTTCCTGGAATTGATGCAAAAACCCGATGTTGATCAGATTGAAGGCCTTTCACCGGCTATTTCCATCGAACAGAAGACTACATCGCGCAATCCACGCTCAACTGTCGGTACTGTTACCGAGATTTACGACTATATGCGTCTGTTATGGGCGCGCATTGGCGTTCCTTACTCTCCGTCAACCGGATTGCCGATTACATCGCAAACAGTAACCGAAATGGTCGATCGGTTAATGAATGAGAAAGACGGCGCGCGTTTTTACCTTCTGGCGCCAATCATTCGCGGGCGAAAAGGCGAATATAAGAAAGAATTCGCCGAATTGATGAAACGCGGCTTCCAACGTGTGAAAGTCGATGGTGAGTTCCACGAAATCCCGGATGTTCCTGCCCTCAACAAGAAGATCAAACACGATATCGAAGTCGTTGTTGATCGCATCGTCATTAAAAAGGGAATTGAGTCGCGTCTCGCTGAATCTTTCGAAACAGCGCTCGAATTAGCTGACGGTATCGCCATTGCAGAAAGCGCGGACGCTAAAACGGACGAAAACGCACCGCAGCGCACAATTTTTTCTGCAAAATTCGCCTGTCCAGTCTCTGGTTTCACTATTGATGAGATTGAACCCCGGCTTTTCTCTTTTAATGCGCCAGCAGGCGCATGCCCGTCTTGCGATGGCCTCGGCACGGAAATGATTTTCGATGAAGACCTCGTCACGCCGGATTTATCACTACCGTTGAATAAAGGCGCGATCGCCCCCTGGTCTAAGGGCACATCACCTTATTACGCACAAACGCTGCAGGCGCTGGCGCGGAAATATAAGTTCAAGATGACTGAGCCTTTCGGCGAGCTTGATGAAGAAGCGCAATATGCGGTTCTCTACGGCACTGGCGAGACGGAAGTGAAGTTCATCTACGCAGATGGCGCGCGCAAATATGAAGTCGTCAAACCGTTTGAAGGGGTAATCCCGAACCTTGAACGGCGCTGGCGCGAGACAGATTCAAGCTGGGTTCGCGAAGAGCTATCCAGGTATCAGTCAATCACCAATTGCGATGCATGCCACGGCATGCGCCTCAAACCCGAAGCGCTATCGGTAAAGATCAACGGCTCGAACATTTCAGAAGCTACGACCCTGTCGATCAAAGCTGCCGGTGACTGGTTCAACGCGCTGGAAAAGAAACTCAACAAGAAAGATATGGAGATCGCAGCGCGTGTTCTGAAGGAAATTCGCGAGCGTCTCTATTTCCTCAATAATGTCGGCCTCGACTATTTAACCCTGTCACGTTCTTCAGGCACGCTATCGGGCGGTGAAAGTCAACGTATCCGCCTCGCCTCGCAAATTGGGTCCGGTCTTACCGGGGTTCTTTATGTTCTGGATGAACCCTCAATTGGTTTGCACCAGCGCGATAATGAGCGCCTGCTCGAAACCCTGCACCGGCTACGCGATCTCGGCAATTCGGTGATCGTTGTCGAGCATGATGAAGAGGCGATCCGCGTTGCTGACCATGTTGTTGATATTGGCCCAGGCGCGGGCATTCATGGGGGGGAGATTGTTGCGCAAGGGACGGTTCGCCAGATCATGGCGTCAAAGAACTCTTTGACCGGTGATTACCTCGCCGGGCGCCGCGAAGTGCCCGTGCCGAAAGAGCGTCGCCCGTTTATCAAGCGCAACACCATCAAAATCAAAGGCGCGAGCGCGAACAATCTGAAAAAGGTCAACGCCGAGGTGCCAATCGGTCTCCTCACCTGCGTTACCGGTGTTTCCGGCGGCGGCAAGTCGACCCTGATCATCGAGACATTATATAAGGCCGCCGCGCGCCGCCTTTATAACTCGAAAGACGCCCCAGCCCAACACAAGAAGATCGAAGGGCTGGAACAGTTCGATAAGGTTATCGATATCGACCAGTCGCCGATCGGACGGACGCCCCGCTCCAACCCCGCGACATATACCGGCGCGTTCACACCAATCCGGGACTGGTTTGCGGGTCTGCCGGAATCAAAAGCACGAGGCTACAAGCCGGGACGGTTTTCTTTCAACGTCAAAGGCGGACGATGCGAAGCCTGTCAGGGCGACGGCCTAATCAAGATCGAGATGCACTTCCTGCCCGACGTCTATGTCACCTGCGATATCTGCAAGGGCGCGCGCTACAACCGCGAAACCCTTGAAGTGAAGTTCAAGGATAAATCCATTGCCGATGTTCTCGACATGACAGTGGAAGAAGGCGCGAAGTTTTTCAAAGCCGTGCCGTCGATCCGCGACAAGATGGAAACCTTAAACCGGGTTGGTCTCTCCTATGTGAAGATCGGCCAGCAGGCGACCACCCTCTCCGGCGGGGAAGCGCAGCGCGTCAAACTCTCCAAGGAATTATCGAAACGCGCGACCGGCCGCACGCTCTATATTCTCGATGAACCGACAACGGGATTGCATTTCGAAGATGTCCGCCGACTGATGGAAGTGATCCAGGAGCTGACCGATGGCGGCAACACCGTCGTCGTCATCGAGCACAATCTCGATGTGATCAAACAGG
>BQJH01000325.1 GCA_021604605.1 Hyphococcus sp. | reverse complement strand
GAAACATAACATTTATGGCGATGGGCGTGCGGGCGCTAAGATCGCTGACGCAATAGCACAATCACTCCGCAGCAAGCTATCGCCACAAAAACCGTTTCAGCTATTAAACGATTAAATCGTTTCTTCCTGCATCATTGTCGTCATTGCAACACTGCTTGCATTGAACTTCGCGATAACATCTTTCGGCGCATGCTCGACTTGCTTTGGATCAACCTCGGCAATGACGCCCGTTGAAGAAAGCACAAGAAAACGTTTGGCGAATGGCCTCATACTGAAAGCTGGCATCACCGAATAATGAACAAAAATCGCGGCGCCGGTGTTAAGCGAATCTATAAGCCCTGCGCGTTCACGTTCAGGAAATGCTCTCAAGGCGGCGTCAGAAGCATAGATGATCCGAACATCCCGCATCCAAGCTCCCACAAACCCCATCGTGACGAACAAGCGAGGCGTTAACAATGACCACCGTTCCGCAACACTTTGTGAAGGTAGTTCAGGATTGACGTCGCCAGGGTTGAAAATAGACTGCAGTTCGTCAATTTCCTCAGCAAGAGCGGGTAAAGCTACCTTTGCTTTCCCCCAATCAATATCAGAAGAAAGACCTGACGATCGGTAAATATCGTTATCGATAAGCGGAAACTCGTTAGCAATTAACGCAATATCGCGACGGGGCTCGAGCCCACTCATCACCGCCTCCGGAAGGCAAGCCTTCAGCGCAGACAACGCGGCCGCCCAAGAAAAAGTCGCTCCGTTCATCGCGACTGCAATGATGTCTCCTGGCGCAACTTCATCCACGGCGCCGTCAGAGCCGACAATTGCAATCGCCGCAGATGTATCGCTGCCGACCTCCGCTACAGTCTCTTCATCCTCGACATGGTCAACGAAAGACAGATAATTGTCGAAATAGGGTTTCAGCGACACAAAAGAAACAAACCCGCCGAGCAGCCCCACAGCTCCGCCAAACACAAATCTGTATATAACAATATCTGCGAATGCGGTCGCCGATGAAATACTGCCAGCGCCAACGCCGCTAATAAGGTAGATCAAAATGAAAACAAGCGCACAGACGAAAGCAAGGTTGGTGACCAACTGGCTCAAAACGCCCACCTTCAAACGGCGTTGGTATGCCGCGTCATATTCTCTGATCGGCCCTTCCTCTTTAAACCAACGATCAATATTATCTGCAGTAACTGAAAAAGCCCCCGGACTCGTCGTCACCGCTTGAACGACCTTCGCGAGAGCCGTCGCATTAGGGCCCGACCCTGCCATTAAGTCCCGGCTAGCGCGAATCGCAAATGACATTACCAGCGTCTGCGCCGCGAATGCGAGGAGAACAAAAGCGATGCCGCCAAACACAATGAGAGGAGCTGTGCGTGATAGAAAAGTAAGGCCGATGAGCAATATTAGAAGGGCGTTAAAACTGGTGTAAAGTATCGTCAGCGCACGACCAAGATAGCGCGCCTCGGAATTTGCAATCGAGATGAGATGTTTGGGGTCAAGGAAATCCTTTTCACCTCCAGTCACAGCGCTTTCTTTATAACGCGTAATCAACCTTCTAGCGCTAGCCGAGTGATATTCATAACCCAGATCAATCAGCCGTGACGACCCAGACGCCGAAAGCGCAACATTTACAAGATACAACAGCGCAAAAAGCGTCACGATCCCGAAAACCACCGGTAAAGTCGGCGAAACGTCAGCCGTCATTCCACGAGCAAATGAAAATTGATTTGCGAGTATATCTGGCGCGGCGTCGAGATAGACGTTCGCTTCAAAGCGCCAATCGCTAGCTGAAAGCGACATGTAACCAATGACAACGGCAAAGGCGAGGCCTTGAAAAAAAGCTGAGAAGAACAAGCTGGCAATAGGGCGAACAGCGCGATATACGGGCGGGCGCTTCGGGTCACTCAAAATCCAACGAACCAAGTCAACCACTTCCTGAAGAGAAGACAGGAAAATATTTTGATCCACTAATGAGGCCTTACTATCTGCTGAGACACTGGTGTTTTGCTCATTGTTCGAAAAATTACTTTGGGTGGTTGGTTTGGAGCGAGGCAATATGTCGGACATCCTTAAACCTTAAGACTACAATAGCGCGCTATACATTATCACGAGATACGGTCATAGCTTAAAAATATATTGATTTATGCGCTCTTGGGAAAACCATTCTCATAGACAAAGGTGTCCTGATTTACGATCAAACTTGTTACCGGCGCCCCACCCTTTTGTGTAAAGCCCCATGCTTGTGTACCAATTTTTGCCATAGTCTTGGGCGCGGGCGGTTTCATATTCAAGGCTTGATGCGGACGTATATGGTTATATTACCTGTGACGAAACCCTGACGGCGCAGCCACCTTCTATGTAACCATGAGATCGCCTTCGACAGAAGGCCGAGATGGCTGTAACTTTTCCATGGCGGAGGCCATCGCGAAGCGATTGACCGCGAGCGTTAAAGTGGCGGAGCATGTGACCATGATCGAACCAATTTCTGCTGGATTTACCTGATAAATGCAAATTTGCGGGGTTGGGCAGCAAGAGCAGGAATGCAAACTAATCCTGAAAATAAATTACATTATCACAGAACACTATCACGGATATAGTTTTTGTTAGGCGCCTGATTAGTAGGCAATGCCCCAACTATTTTGGGTTTGGCTTTCGCAATTTCTACAGCGCTGTGCACGCTGAGACGGCAACGCCAAGCAGGCAAAGCAATCGTCGCTGCTTCTGTTCGTCAATATTGTTGTCGCCGTCACCGTCAAAAATAGACTGTTCTTCGAATACAGCATCAGCGCCCGCTCCATAGTCAGATTCACTCTCGCTAGGATCACCACTACCTTCAGAAGTGCCTGAATTTTGTGTATCCGTTTCGGTGGCCGCAATTTCTGAAATGGTGATCGCACTCGCCTCGATAATCTCCGCTTCGTCGTTCATTTCTTCTGGTGGAGCGGGCGGCTCGACTGGAGGAGGTGGAGGAGGTGGAGGGGGTGGAGGGGGTGGAAGCGGCTCACCGATTAGTGTCAATGTACCTTCGCGCGGCGGTTCACCAATCAGCGCGTTGCCAGTGAACAAAAGTTCTCCAGCAGAAGAAAGAACAATGTCGCCCCCGGTCCCGACAGTGTCGCCCGGTTCCACCGATGCCATTCCGGCAAAGTCGGTCTTAATCGTTGACGCGACGGTAATTTGACCGCCATTCTGGCTGCCGACCAGAGGGGCTGACACGCCTGTTATCGATGTGGAGCCAATCAGGCCGCGTGCATTCGGACCAAAACCTGGGAAATTACAATTACTGTCGAGACAAAGCGCCTCAAAGCCGAAAGCAATGTTCAATGTCCCGCCACCGTCAGTAAGTGGGCCATTAAACCCAATTCT
>BQJH01000324.1 GCA_021604605.1 Hyphococcus sp. | reverse complement strand
AGGGCGAACTATACGTTGGTCAGGCGCGCGCATTAGGTGCCGTAGGTGTATTGCCTAAACAGGTTGAACCCGTTGAAGTTTCGAAAATACTTGAATCCCTGCGCGTAATTGGTACCGGGCCCGAAAAACGCGTTCACCCTGACGGAAGCGAGGCAAGTGATGTCAGTGGTGAATACCCGAGCCTGGAAAAAATCGATCAGGACATCAGGGTCCTGATAAGAGATCTTTTTGATCAACAGCGTTCAGTGTTGCGGCGCGACCTCCTGGACAGTTATGAATCTATTGCAACGAGAGTCGCCGATGAAATCAGAGCCACAGAACCAGCTCGCGACGAAGTCGATGACGACGAGGACGAAAAGTACAAAGCGACAAACTTCGTTTCTGGCAGAACACAGATCGCGGTTGCACTGCTTGCGCTGGTAGCACTGGTATTTGCATGGTTGTATTGGCAACGCGAACAGAGCTGGTTCGCCATGCAGCAACAGAACGCAGAATTGCAGCGCGTCCTTGATGAACAGCTTGCATTCGGCAGCGAAGGGGCGATACAGGCACAACAGCAGCTCAGTGAATATCAACGATCGCTTGGAAATATTTATGATGTCACCTTGCGTTCGCTGCAATGGGCTGCAAATCAGTCAACAGGTTATGCGTATGACGAGATGCCCCTTGGCGACAGACGCATGGCCGTAATAGAAGAATTGACCGGGCACCTGTCGGCAATAGGATTTGCCGGCGTCGTCAGAATCGAAACTCACGTGGGTGATTTCTGTCTGTCGGCGAACGGGCCAGATGGCTTCACCCTGGCATTTCCGGATTTGCCGGCGTCACAGTGCGACCGAATTGGCTACGAAGCAGTTGAGGCTTTTGAACTGGGATTACGACAATCGGTGGGCTTCGCAAATTTCCTGCGAATTGCCGAAAGCCGCACAGGTGGCAATATCAGGTTTGACGTCGTATCACAGGGAAACACGATGCCAATTCTGGACTACCCGGCAGATGTGAATGGCGTATCCGCATCGTTCTGGAATGAAATTGCAGCGGGAAATAACCGCGTCGAAATTACGATTCTAAACAATCCGGAATAAGATTCTTTATTGATCTGGCTGGTTATTGTACGGAATATGCGTCTTTCCGGACAGGCGCAAACTAGGCGTCTGCTTTGCGCTTTTCGACAAAGCCCACGGGGTCGGTCTTGCTGGTAGTCTTCATGACACCTTCTACAACCGCGCCCTCGGCCACGGCGATTGCCTCGCCAGCAACCGTACCGGTAATTTTTGCCGTATCGCTGATCTCTACACGACCGCTTGCAATGATGTCGCCTGCAACCGTGCCTGCAACAATGACCGCGCCCGCCTTGACCGTACCCTGCCAATAACCATCCGCCGCTACCGTTACCGAACCTTCGATATCGCAATCTCCGTGGACTTCACCATTGATCATGAAATGCCCGTTACCCGTGAGCACGCCCTCTATCTTGCAGCCTTCGCTAATCAGGGTGCCTGGGCCGCTGGTTGCATCGCGCAATCGACGTTTTTTAGGATCGCTCATGTGGCGGTAATCTCCTGGTCAAGATGATTCGTGTGTGGATAGGCAAATCATAGTACTTTCCGCAGCAACGGATTGTGAATCAGTTGGCATATGGACAGCTACTGTTTTTTGGGTTTCCGGTGACCGTATCCGGCGGTTCTTATGTCAGTTAACCGCCCACCCTCGAAACGAATCAGTCGCATTAGCTTGTGCGGACCAAAATTAAAGAGCATCTCCGTTACATTCAGCTCCTGATGATAACCACCATAGACGTGACGGGAGCCCTGCGATACCGATATGCCGACAGGCTGGCGAATGATATACGGACGCAGGACGTATCCCACTTGCCGGGTTGACACGGGATCGCCACAAAGTTCGATTACCCGCGCCTCGTGCATACCCTCCTGAATCAACCGGTTGCCACATCTGAGGGCCCACGCGGATTCGCTGGCTAACAGGAGCGTGCCCAAAATGACGGGCACCGAGACAATTTTGCGCGCGTCTGACAGCATGCGGTATATCCATGGCAGGTGGCGAGCCTTCGGCACTCTATTCTAAACGAATTTGACAGCCCTGAATCTGTGCGATCGCTTTATTGTTCAAACTGACCATGCCTCAGACTGTCGTTGGCGCATATATTCAGCGCCTGTATAGTCCGCACATGACGCCCTGTTATCGCATCCGACCGGAGTTCGCCCTGTTTTGAAAAATCTGGCAAAAGGCAGAATCGGCAAACTGACCGCTCTGAATGATCCGAAAATTCTGGCCGGAGGCTTGAAGGGCATTGAGAAAGAGTCACTCAGGGTCACGCCTGATGGCGCGTTGGCGACTACAGAGCACCCGGTTGGTCTTGGCAGTGCACTGACCAATCGATTTATCACAACGGATTTTTCGGAGGCGTTGCTGGAATTCGTAACCCCCGCGTTTTCCAGCACCTGGGAAGCGCTTCGCAGTCTGTGTGAAATTCACCAGTTCACCTACGAAAGAATTGACGATGAATTGTTGTGGGTAAACAGCATGCCTTGCCTGATGTCGACCGATGCGGATATACCGCTGGCCCGATATGGCAGTTCGAATGTTGGCCACATGAAAACGATTTACCGGAGTGGCCTCGGTTATCGGTACGGTCGAAAAATGCAGACCATCGCCGGGATTCATTTCAACTACTCACTGCCGAAAGAGTTCTGGCCGAAATACCAGGAGTTGGAAGGCTCGGCTTTAAGCGCTGACGATTTTCGATCAGACGCATATCTGGGGCTGGTGCGAAATTTCCGGCGTATGGGCTGGCTTGTTCTCTATTTGTTCGGTTCATCACCGGCACTTTGCAAATCCTTTATGGGCGATCTGAAAACGGATATGCCGTTGTTGGACCCACATACCTACCACGAGCCATTTGGGACATCGTTGCGCATGAGCGATCTGGGCTATTCCAACAGTACGCAAGCAGCGCTTTCAATATCGTTAAACAATCTCACTGACTACGTGAATGATCTTAGCTGTGCAATTTGCACGCCTGAGCCCGCATACCAAAAAATCGGCGTCAAGGTGGACGGCGAATATCGTCAGTTGAACGCCAACAAATTGCAGATCGAAAATGAATATTACAGTCCGATCAGGCCGAAGCGCGTTGCGCACTCCGGTGAGCGACCCACTGTCGCATTGCGACGTGGCGGTATTGAATACGTCGAGATCAGGTCACTGGATCTGAACGTATTTGATCCGGTAGGAATCAACCAGAATGCAATGCGTTTTATCGAAGCATTCGTGATTTATTGCCTTCTGGCCGAAAGTCCGGAGTTTGACGATTCCGGTTGGCGGGAGGCGAGTGACAATCACAGCCAGAC
>BQJH01000323.1 GCA_021604605.1 Hyphococcus sp. | reverse complement strand
CAGCGGTATAAAGTCCGGACTCCACCCCTGGATAGGATGCGGTGTCCACGCAGGATGCGAAGACGCCGGGCTGCCATCGGCATTGCGCGCCTGCTTTTCACCGCTAGAAAGCATCGCCGCGCCCGGTGGTTCACAAGCGATGACCTTGGTATCGGGGCTTTCTTTCTTCAAAACACGAGAAACCCCAGTAAGCGTACCGCCCGTACCAAAACCGGTGACCCAGTAATCGAGCTTCTCGCCTTTGAAGGCATCCATAATTTCGCGGCCCGTTGTGCGCTCATGCATATCGGGGTTCGCCGCGTTCTCAAACTGACGCGTCATAAACCAACCATGCTTCTCGGCCAGCTCTTTTGCTTTCTCGACCATGCCGGTGCCTTTTTCCTTGGCCGGGGTCAAAATTACCTGGGCGCCAAGAAAGCGCATCAGCTTTCTGCGCTCTACAGAAAAACTATCCGCCATGGTCACAACAAGAGGATAGCCCTTTGCTGCGCAGACCATCGCAAGGCCGATACCGGTGTTGCCGCTGGTCGCTTCAATGACAGTCTGGCCCGGTTTTAGATCGCCAGATTTTTCCGCTGCTTCAATAACACCGAGAGCGAGCCTATCCTTAACTGACCCCAGCGGATTAAACGCCTCAAACTTGACGTAAAGATTGACCCCTTTGGGCGCCAGGCGATTGATACGGATAACGGGGGTATTGCCAACCGTTCCCAGAATACTGTCATGCTTTTGCGCCATCTGTCTCTCCTCAGTCGTGCACTTCGTTTTATGAATAGACGCTAAATCAGCGCCCCGTTGTGTTTGAGATTTCTGTTATTTTTTAACCGGTTTCAAATCCGGCACAAAAGCTTCCGCTGCGTCTTCCTTTACAAATTCTATCCGTTCTCCGGTCCGCATCAAACGCATTTTATGCTTCGGAAAATCAGCAACTTCCACCGATGTCTGCTCACCACCCATCAAATAGATGAGATCACCATCGCCAATATTCTTTAAATTATGAGCGACGCCAATAGGATACCCAATAAAATCCCCGGCGCCGACTTCCTCTATTTCACCTTCAATATCGGACAGGGCCTTGCCTTCGAGAATATAAACCCATTCTTCTTCACCATGATGGCGATGATAGACAAAAGCTTCTTTTCCGGCAGGGACGCGGCCAAGATTGACGCCAACGCGGGTTAGCCCTGCAGTACGGCCGAGCATTGTCATCGTGATCTCAGATGTATCGCCCCCCAAAGGGTGGCAAAAGGAAAAGGCGCCGTCTTGCTGTTGCGCTTTGCGAATAATGGCCCCTGGCTTTCCTGTCATCAGATCACTCTACTCCGAGTTTTTGTTTGAGGATTTGATTAACCGCCTGAGGGTTAGCCTTGCCGCCGGTTTTCTGCATCACTTGCCCGACAAACCAGCCCATTGTCTTTGGTTTTTCCCTGACCTGTTCAACCTGTTTTGGATTGGCAGCAATAATCTCATCGACCACAGCTTCAATCGCGCCGGTATCCGTCACCTGTTTCAGGCCACGACTTTCAACAATCGCTGCCGGGTCTCCGGTTTCTTCGCCTTCAAAGATCAGCGCAAAAACATCCTTGGCAATTTTGCCGGAGATCGTACCCTCCTTGATCAGATCAATCAGAGACCCTAGTTGCTCAGCGCTCACCGGACTATCGCCGATGTCTTTATCAGCTTTGTTGAGGGCCCCGAACAATTCACCCGTCACCCAGTTAGCCGCAAGCTTGCCGTCGCGGCCTTTTGCGACCACTTCAAAGAACGCTGCTTTTTCTTTTTCTGCAGCCAGCACAATCGCATCATATTGCGACAGGCCATATTCTTTCATGAAACGGTGTTTCTTGGCGTCTGGTAGCTCTGGTAGCCCGGCTTTGATCTCATCGACCCATGCTTGCTCAAATTCGAGCGGCAACAAATCCGGGTCGGGAAAATAGCGGTAGTCATGGGCGTCTTCTTTTGAGCGCATGGTCCGCGTCTCACCGGTCTTGGGGTCAAACAGCAATGTTTCCTGATCGATCTCGCCGCCCGCTTCCAGGACTTCAATCTGGCGGCGGGCTTCATAGTCAATCACCTGCCGCGTAAAGCGGATTGAGTTAACGTTCTTGGTTTCCGTCCGTGTACCGAGATATTTAAAGTCTCCTGTCTCGCGAAACTTGTCGTAATTTCCAGCGCGGCAGACAGAGACGTTCACATCCGCGCGCATGGAGCCTTCTTCCATATTGCCATCGCAAGTGCCGAGATAACGAACGATCGTGCGCAGCTTGGAGAAGTAAGCCGCTCCCTCTTCCGCCGAACGCATTTCTGGCTTGGAGACAATCTCCATCAACGCGACGCCGGATCGGTTCAGGTCCACATGAGACGCATTCGGCGCCAGATCGTGAATAGACTTGCCCGCGTCCTGCTCAAGGTGGAGCCGTTCAATCCCGACATTGATCGTCTCCCCGCCATCAAGTTCAACTTCAATCTCACCCTCACCGACAATCGGATCTTTGTACTGCGAGATCTGATAGCCCTGCGGCAGGTCGGGATAGAAATAGTTCTTCCGGTCGAAACGCGACCAAGTGTTGATTTTGGCGTTCAGCCCCAACCCGGTGCGGATCGCCTGTTCCACGCAATATTTATTGATGACCGGCAACATGCCCGGCATGGCGGCGTCGACCAGCGAAACATTCTCATTTGGCCCTGCCCCATAGGATGCTGATGAGCCGGAAAATAATTTCGACTTGGAAGTTACCTGCGCGTGAACCTCCAGCCCGACAACAACCTCCCAGTCGCCTGTTGCCCCTTGCAGTACTTTCCTTGGTTCGCTCATGTTCTCATCTCATCTGATTTATCGGCTGTTTTGCCCGCACCTGAACTATCTTGCAACTCTTGCGCTGTCGCCCGCTCAATCACCCGCTTAACCGCTGCATGCAGCCGACGCGGATATTGCCCTTCCAAATAATGGGTGCCGCCGGGAATGATTTCGAGGTGACCCTTGTCGCCAAGATACTCCATTAGCTTTTCAGAATTGGATTTCGGCACAATGCTGTCAAAATCACCGTGAACCACCTCGACAGGAACAGTGAGATCACGGACGGCTTCCAATAAAGGACCAATCTGCTTGCGCCGCTCTGTAACTTCGGTGCGGGTTTTTTTCCAGCGATTGGGAATACGCTCTTCGACACGCGAATCGGCGCCAATTTTCTCCAGTGTCAACGCATAGTCGTGCGGCTCTTCAATCAATGCGGAAACGGCCACGACGCCTTGCACGGCGCCCGGAAAATCGACCGCCGCTTTCAATGCCAGTTCACCACCATAGGACACACCAAGCGTAATGACTTTCTTGTCGCCAAATTCTCCGCCCCCATACGATTTTGGGAGAAACGGTTTTATCGCTGCAGCCTGCTC
>BQJH01000322.1 GCA_021604605.1 Hyphococcus sp. | reverse complement strand
TCGAAGGCCGGGCTGTCCCGGCGGTCCTCAACATTGATGCAGGCGTGGCTGATGGTTGAGCGATCGCGCCCGAATAAGCCTGCAAGCTCGTTTAATGAAAGCTGGCCGACCACATGGGCCAGATAAATGGCGGTCTGACGGCATAAGGATAAACGCGCGTCTCCGCGATGGTCCGCCTTTAACTCTGCATGTGTAACCCAGTGCGCCTCGCAGACAACTTCTGTCGCCATGCGCACGATAATTTTTCGACGGCAGCCTAGTAAAACGTCCTTTCTGAACGACATGACATTCTCCCACGATACGCGGCGCCTCCGTTCTGGAGATATCGCCGCCTCATGAAACGATAAGACTTGAATTTAAGTTGAGGATAAGTTTGCAAGCGTCGTTGATGAACCGTTAAGGCTTAACCTTAATCCTTAAGCGGTAAACGCGCTCGCGATAAACGAGAGCACCAAAACAAACGCCAGCAAAACAGCGGTCCAGAGCGCCATAAACCCAATCGGCCATGACCGCGACATCTGCCCTTCCGGTCCGTGCACGGCATAAATCCGCGCCATCACAGCTTGTATCCGGCCAGAGAAAATCGCCCATAAGGCGTTCCATGTTGCGCGCGACGCACCACTGATCCAGCCGGTTAACGCCCGACCGGGCACCCGGTAGACCCAATCGAAGTCCAAATTGGTCGACGGGATTTCCGGCGGATACCACTTGATGATGATGAGCACCGCAAAGGCGAGCACCGCCCAGAGCAACAACTGAAGCTGTTCAACAATGTGATAGGCGGAATATGGATGATAGTCCGCCATCTTTTCTGCCTCTGGCAGCAGCGCATAAAGCGGCTCCGGGTAGACCCCAAGGCCGATACAAAGCACTGCGGCGATCCCCATGGCGATCATCATGCCGAGCGGCGCGTCTTTCGGGCGCTTGCCTGAATCATGAGCGAAGAATGTGAAGTACGGGATCTTGATGCCCGCATGTTCAAGCACGCCAGCGGACGCAAAAAGAAGCGTCAGCCAGATCCAGAACATGCCCTGATAACCGGCCGCATCAATAATCAGCCCCTTGGTGACAAAACCGAGCGTGCCGGGAAAAGCGGAGATCGATAGCGCGCCGATGATGCACATCACCATGGTGATCGGCATGGTGCGGTAAAGCCCGCCAAGCTCCGTCGCTTTGGACGTGCCGGTCCGGTACATGGCGGTCCCCAGCGCCATGAACAGGAGGCCCTCAAAAATGATGTTGCCGAACGCATAACCAGCCGCGCCGTTAATCGCGCCAAGGCCAATGGCGCAGACCATAAAGCCGACCTGGTTGTTGATGGAGTAGGTCAAAACTTTGCGTAGATCGTTTTCGATCAACGCGAAGAATATCGGGAAGATCGTCATTACCGCGCCGATATAGATCAGCTCCGGCGTACCGGGGAAAGCCCGCGCCAGCGAATAGACCGCCAGCTTGGTGGTGAAAATCGAGAGGATGATCGTGCCGGAGATCGTCGATTTCGGATACGCGTCCTGCACCCAGTTATGCAACAGCGGAAACGCCGACTTGATGCCAAAGGCGAGGAACATAAACAGCGCTGAAAGTTTGATCGCGCCGTCTGCATCGCGCAGACCAATCAAGCCAAAATCAAGCGAGCCCGTCTCGCGGAATAAAAGGACAATCCCGCCGAGGAGCAAGACGCCCGAGGCAATCTGGATAGAAAGGTACCGCATGCCTGCGAGATAGGTCGCGCGCGTGCCCGGCGCCCATACGAGAAAGACCGATGTAATCGCCGCAATTTCCCACCAGACGAAAAGCGTAATGAGATCGCCCGCGAGGACCCCGCCGAGCGCCGCCGCCGGGTAAGCGAGCGTCGCAAAATTCTGCGCCCTATCACCCCCGCGCGAATGCGCGGAATCTTTGGATTGGCTGCCTTCGCGGCCCGGGCCCCATGCATAGATAATGTTGAGGGCCGCCGCGATGTGAAACACAATCGCAAACAAACGCGACAAGGGATCGAGCCGTACAGTGGTCAATTTGTGGTCAAAGAGCTGGATGGCGCCATACTCACCCAGCCCCATTGTGTAGAGCTTGATGCCCGACAGGACGGTGGCGAGCAGCAGGATCGGCGATGCGAGATGGCGCGGCGTCGCGATGCACATCAGCGCGCCGACCGTGAGGATCACGGCCGGGTTATCCGCAAAAAGAGCGAGGAGACTACTCGCGTTCATCGTAATACTCCTCCTTGCGGCCAACCAGCTTGCGCAAATGCTGACCGGCTAAAACGATGAACATGAAAGCGGCAAAGCCCCAGATCGCGAAGAAAACCGGAAACCCTTCAGCGGCGAAATGCGGGTGATCTTTTTGGAAGGCGGGGACAAATCCTGCGAGCGCAGCACCAACCGCAGCGACAACAAGCACACCGAGAAACACATTGCGGAAGCCCTTGGTGTCCGCCCAGCCAGGTTTTTCGTCAGGGTTTTTTTGGTGGCTATCTATCATTGTTCTACCTCACCAGAGCCGGTCGATGAATTCGAATACTGGCAATCGAAAATAAAAAGCAGCGGCGAAAAGAACAGAAGTAATTAATGCCACTGCGCCCGCACCTCTCAAGAGCTCCCCAGAATTTTCTCGTATCGCCTGACCGATTAAGTAAACTGTTCTTGCAAATACCGCCGCCCACGCAAATCCAACAAAAAATGAAAAAATATTCGCGCCTTCGAAGGCATCCTCATCCTTAAAAAAACTAAACCCAAACGCACCTGTGGCCATTGCTATTAGTGTTAAAAACAATAACAGCGAAATACCGGTAAGAAATCGAGGCGGCGTATATAAGTGCCAAGAAAATTGAGTCATCCAAGGCGGAGGATTCCAGCCGAAGAGATAGGCGACTGATCCACCAATACTCAAAACTATGAATGCTATCCAGAAAAAGCCCAATACCTGAACGATTGTAATTGAATTCTGATCCATCACCCACCCCCAATCAGCGGTGAGAGATAGTTGAACATCGGGTCCGCAAAGAAGAACAGGAGAAACGCGCCTGTTGCAGTAACGAGCGGCGGCGCGATGCAGAGGATCGGCGCTTCTTTAAGCGCGCCCCACTGAATGCCTGCCCCGCCATTTCCACCTTCATTGGCTCCTTGCGGTTTCGCGCCCTCTTCAGCCGGGTTCATATAGAACGCCTGGACCGGGATCGAGAGAAGGTAGATTACATTGAGGATCGATGAGACCATCAGGACAATGATGATCGCCAGTTGACCCGCATCTGCCGCGCCCAACATCAAGAAGAACTTCGGCCATGAGCCGCCCATCGGCGGCAGACCAATAATCGACATGGCGCCGATAAAGAACGCGCCAAACGTAAACGGCATCACCCGGCCGAGCCCGCGCATCTCAGAGACGAGCGTTTTGT
>BQJH01000321.1 GCA_021604605.1 Hyphococcus sp. | reverse complement strand
GGATATCCATAAAGTTCTCGACGATTATGTGATCGGCCAAAGCCAGGCAAAGCGCGTTCTCGCGGTTGCCGTTCATAACCATTACAAACGCCTCAACCACGCAGCCAAAAACAATGATGTTGAACTGGCGAAATCAAACATTCTACTGATTGGCCCGACCGGCACAGGTAAAACGCTATTGGCGCAAACATTGGCGCGTATTCTCGATGTGCCGTTTACAATGGCTGACGCCACAACGTTGACCGAAGCGGGCTACGTTGGTGAAGATGTTGAGAATATCATTTTGAAATTACTTCAGTCTGCGGACTACAATGTCGAACGCGCCCAGCGCGGCATCGTTTACATTGACGAAGTCGACAAGATCAGTCGCAAGTCAGACAACCCGTCTATCACGCGCGATGTTTCGGGTGAGGGCGTACAGCAGGCTCTATTGAAGATCATGGAAGGCACGGTTGCATCTGTGCCGCCACAAGGCGGACGCAAACATCCGCAACAGGAATTCCTGCAGGTCGATACGACAAACATTCTGTTCATCGTTGGCGGCGCATTTGCAGGCCTTGAAAAAGTGATTAATGGACGCGGCGAAGGCTCATCAATTGGTTTCGGTGCCGAGGTTAAAAATGTTGATGACCGTCGCATTGGCTCCATCCTTCAGGATGTGGAGCCGGACGATCTTTTGCGCTTCGGGTTGATTCCTGAATTTGTTGGTCGTCTGCCGGTGATTGCGACGCTTGAAGATCTCGATGAAGACGCTTTGATCCAAATCCTGACCTTGCCAAAAAACGCTTTGGTCAAGCAGTACCAGCGCCTCTTTGAGATGGAAGACATCAAGCTGACTTTCACAGATGACGCTAAAGCAGCGATTGCGAAAAAGGCGATTGCCCGCAAAACAGGCGCGCGTGGATTGCGCTCGATTATGGAGGGTATTCTCCTTGATTCGATGTTTGATCTGCCAACGCTTGAAGGCGTCGTTGAAGTGGTCGTCAATGGTGAAGTGGTGGAAGGCAACGCCAAGCCGCTACACATCTATGCTGATCGCAAGGAAGAAGCGATCGAGGCTGACGTCAGCGCGTAAATCTTTAGTTTTCCCGGATTTAGGCTTTGCGCCTTGAATCTTGCCGGAACAACGCCACATTAAGCACGTGCCCGCCGCCTTATCAGCGGCGGTTCGTGTGTCTTAAGGTCGTGTTTGCTTTGAGTGTGTATTATCCACAGGGCATTGCGCCGACACGCAAACCGCCTCCCAATGGGACGGGCCAGTAAGTGTTTTGGGTGAGATGCTGCACATAAGCAGGTCTTGCCATATTAGGAGCCGCTGAATGAGCGAGAATATAATCTATCCCGTCCTGCCATTGCGCGACATCGTTGTTTTTCCGGGCATGATTGTGCCGCTTTTTGTCGGGCGCGAAAAATCCGTCAACGCCCTCGAAAACGTGATGCAAAATGACAAGAAAATTTTGTTGGTCGCGCAAAAGGATGCTGGCGACGATGACCCGACGACCGAAGATATATATGACGTTGGTGTCATTGCATCCGTTCTACAGCTGCTCAAGCTTCCCGATGGCACTGTTAAGGTGCTGGTCGAAGGCGAGGCGCGCGCGCGCGTTGAAGAATACACGCGTACAGATGAATATTTCGAAGCGGAAGCGGCTTTCGTAGAAGTTGATACAACGGACGACGAAGAGCTTGAAGCTTTGGCTCGCTCAGCAATTGGACAGTTTGAATCATATGTGAAACTGAACAAGCGCGTCCCACCAGAAGTGATTGTCTCGATCAATCAGATTGAGGAACACGCCAAGCTTGCCGACACAATCGCCTCGCACCTCAATATCAAGCTTTCCGAAAAGCAGGAACTACTTGAGATCGTCGGCGTGACCGAACGGCTTGAGCGGGTTTATGCGCTAATGGAAGGCGAGATGAGCGTCCTTCAGGTTGAAAAGAAAATCCGCAACCGCGTTAAACGCCAAATGGAAAAGACGCAGCGCGAATATTATCTCAACGAACAAATGAAAGCGATCCAGAAGGAGTTAGGCGAGGGCGACGATGGGCGCGACGAGCTTTCTGAGCTGGAAGAGAAAATCAGCAAGACCAAGCTGACGAAAGAAGCGCGAACCAAGGCCGAAGCAGAACTGAAAAAGCTGCGCCAGATGTCGCCGATGTCTGCTGAATCGACAGTTGTCCGCAATTATCTTGATTGGATCACGTCGATCCCGTGGTCGAGCCGTTCAAAGGTCAAGAGCGATCTGGCGAAGGCCGAAGAAGTGCTTGATTCTGATCATTATGGTCTGGAGAAAGTTAAAGAGCGCATCATCGAGTATCTCGCCGTTCAAAAGCGCATGAACAAACTGAAAGGCCCAATCCTTTGTCTGGTTGGACCTCCCGGTGTTGGTAAAACGTCTCTGGGTAAATCTATCGCTGGCGCGACAGGGCGAGAATTTGTTCGAGTTTCTCTTGGCGGCGTGCGTGATGAAGCGGAAATCCGTGGTCACCGGCGGACTTATATCGGATCGATGCCAGGCAAGGTCATTCAGTCGATGAAAAAAGCCAAGAAATCCAACCCGCTTTTCCTTCTCGATGAGATCGATAAGATGGGGCAGGATTTTCGCGGTGATCCGGCCTCAGCCCTGCTTGAGGTGTTGGACCCCGAACAAAACGGCACCTTCCAGGATCATTATCTAGAAGTCGATTATGATTTGTCTGACGTCATGTTCATTACTACGGCGAACAGCCTGAACATGCCGCAACCCTTGCTGGACCGGATGGAGATCATCCGTATTCCGGGGTATACGGAAGATGAAAAGTTGGAGATTGCCAAGCGCCATTTAATTCCAAAGCTAATGAAGAACCATGGGCTGACAGAAAAAGAATGGTCAATTGCTGATGATGGATTGAAACTGCTGATCCGGCGTTACACGCGAGAGGCAGGCGTTAGAAATCTTGAGCGGGAACTGGCGCAACTATCGCGCAAAGCGGTTCGCGATTTAGAAACGGGCGTCGCTAAATCTGTGAAAGTGACGGCGAAGAACCTCGATGATTATGCCGGCGTGCCGAAATATCGTTATGGTGAGATTGACGGCGAAGACCAGATAGGCATCGTCACTGGGCTCGCCTGGACATCTGTCGGCGGCGATATTCTGACAATTGAAGCCGTCAAAATGCAAGGGAAGGGCAAGATGACCCCGACCGGCAACCTCAAAGACGTGATGAAGGAATCTGTCTCTGCAGCGTCGTCTTATGTTCGCAGCCGAGCAACTCAGTTTGGTATTGAGCCGCCGGTCTTTGACGAAACTGATATCCACATTCACGTACCGGAAGGGGCGACCCCGAAGGACGGTCCATCGGCAGGCGTGGCCATGGCGACAGCCATTGTTTCTGTCCTGACTGGTATCCCGATCCATAAGGATATCGCTATGACGGG
>BQJH01000320.1 GCA_021604605.1 Hyphococcus sp. | reverse complement strand
GCGGCGGACCGGGCGGGCTATATTTCGCCCTCCTGACCAAGAAGCGTCTGCCTGATTGTCAGATCGATGTTTACGAACAAAACCGCTCTGACGATACATTTGGTTTCGGCGTCGTCTTCTCTGATGAAACCATGGATGAGTTTCGCGTGGCTGATCCTGAATCATACGAGATGATCACGTCGAGCTTTGCCTATTGGACCGATATCGTTGTTGAACGCGGCGATGAGCGCACCATTGTCGGCGGCAATGGCTTTGCCGGTTGCTCACGCAAGACACTTTTACAGCTTCTTCAGGAACGATGCAGACAGGTTGGCGTAGGCTTGCATTTTTCAACCATGATCGATGTCGCCAATTTTGAAGAGCAGTTTTCCGATAGCGATCTCATTGTCCTTGCTAACGGCATCGCCAGCCCGATGCGGGAAAAATACTCAAACGAGTTTGGCGTCAAATCAGAAGATCGCCCGAACTACTTCACGTGGCTCGGCTCAACCAAACCGCTCGATGCGTTCACGTTCTTTTTTCAAAAGACCGAACATGGTCATTTTTGCGCCCATACCTATCAGTATGAAGAAGGCCACTCGACCTGGGTTGTTGAAACAACCCCAGAATGTTGGAACGCTTGCGGCTTTGCCGATATGAGCGAGGAAGAAGCCGCAAAATATCTCGAAGGCGTTTTTGAAAGCCAGTTACAAGGCCACGGGTTTATCACCAATCGGTCGATCTGGCGGAACTTTCCGGTCATTACCTGCGAGCAATGGCACTATGATAACATGGTCATGCTGGGCGATATCAAAGCCACGGCGCACTGGTCCATCGGGTCGGGCACCAAGCTGGCAATGGAATGTGCGATCTCTCTTTCAGACAATGTGGTCAGCGCAAATGACGACATGCAAAAAGCGATGGCTGGATATGAAAGTGATCGCCGCACGCCGGTAGAGATTACACAGCACAATGCCGCTGTCTCTCTGCGATGGTTTGAAGACATGCCGATGCACTGGGACAAAGAACAATATGAGTTTGTCTTCTCGGTGATGTCACGCGCCAAATCACTGACATGGGACAATATAAAATTACGCGACGCGGATTTCCTAGAAAAAGTCGAAACTGAATTTTATGATCGGTATAAACGCGATACGGGACGCGACGTCGCCGCTGAAAAACCGACGCCGATGTTCACACCTTATGATCTGCGCGAACTCACCGTTCCCAACCGCGTTGTCATGGCGCCCATGGCGCAATATTGCGCTGTCAATGGCAACCTCACCGATTGGCATTTTACCCATTACAGTACGCGGGCGATTGGCGGGACCGGGTTAGTCTTTGTCGAGATGACATGCCCGACACCTGATGCACGCATTACGCCCGGCTGCACCGGCCTTTGGAGCGATGAACAAGAGGCGCAGTGGAAACGCCTAAACGATTTCATTCATGAAAAAACAACATCCAAAGTCGCTTTGCAATTAGGCCATGCCGGCCGAAAAGGATCAACCAACACGCCGGACGCCGACCCCAAAGGCCAGATGGATAACCCCATGGCGGATGGTAATTGGCCGATCTATTCCGCCTCGCCCATTCCTTATTTTAAAGACAAGTCGCAAACGCCGATTGAATTAACCCGCGAGAAGATGGACGAAATTCGCGATGACTTTGTTCGCGCAACAAAACGCGGCGACCGAGCCGGATTTGATTTTCTCGAACTGCACTGTGCGCACGGATATCTACTGGCGAGTTTCCTGTCGCCGCTCACCAACCAACGCGATGACGAATATGGCGGCAGCGCTGAAGCGCGCGTTAAATTCCCGCTCGAGGTTTTCAAAGCCATGCGCGCCGTATGGCCGAAAGAAAAACCAATGTCCGTACGCCTATCTTCCAGCGACTGGGCGGAAGGCGGACTCGATCTGGAAGATTTGCGCATCACGGCGCAAGCTTTCAAAGATGCAGGCGTCGATATTATCCATGCTTCATCGGGCCAGACTGTACCGTGGCAAAAACCTGTCTATGGCCGCATGTGGCAGACGCCCTTTGCAGAATATATCAAACGGACGGTCGACATCCCGACCATTGCGGTGGGCGATATCACATTGCCGGAACAGGTGAACATGATTGTCGCGGCAGACCGCGCAGATCTTTGCGCCCTTGCCCGCCCTCACTTGAATAATCCATTTTTTACCCGTCAAGCCGCTGGCCATTATGGCGTCAAAACGGTCAACGGCAAAGGTCTGGCATGGCCAAGCCAGTTGCAATCCGGTGAATATCAACTCTATCGAGAAGCAGAAAAGACAAATGAAAAAGCACTGGAGCTTGCGATCAAAGCGCGGCCCAACAGAAGGCATTATCAAAAGGCTGAGGGCTAATTAAATGGCTTTTCCAATCAACAGAGAATAGGTTTTGAGGTATATCCACCTGACGGCACTAAACAATATACACCGCTAACGCTATGGCCGCGGCGATCATATTTCAGACAATCATAAGTTCTGGCAAACCTTTTCCGTTAAAGACTTTGTGCCGTCATCACCGCCGATATCAATCGTGCCGCTGGTTGCGATGGTTTTTTTAACGGCCGTTTCAATCGCCGCGGCGGCCCCTTCGTCGCCAAAGCTTTCACGGAACATCATGGCGGCGCTGAAAATAGCGCCAACGGGATTGGCCATATCCTGCCCGGCAATGTCCGGCGCCGATCCGTGAATGGGTTCATAAAGGCCGACGCCGCCTTCTCCAACGGAGGCGGATGGCGCGAGACCGATTGACCCGGCAATAACGGAGGCTTCGTCGCTTAGAATATCGCCAAACATATTTTCGGTCAGCACAACATCAAAAGCGGCAGGTTGTTGAATGAGTTTCATCGCCATGGCGTCAACCAGCACATGCTCAACCTCAACGTCAGAAAATTCCGACGCTTGTAGATTATCAACCGCAGCGCGCCAGAGGCGACTGGTCGCCAACACATTGGCTTTATCAACAGAGGTAAGTTTTCCTTTGCGTTTTTGCGCAGAGGCAAATGCGATGCGCGCAACGCGCTCAACTTCTTCGCGTGAATAAACGCAGAGATCCGAAGCTTGTTCTGTCCCTTCTTCGCGCTCACCAAAATAGACGCCGCCCGTCAGCTCGCGAACAATCAAAATATCAACGCCCCTGGCCCGTTCCGTTTTCAGCGGCGAGGCCTCTTCCATACCAGGCAACACGCTGATTGGTCGTAGGTTCGCAAAAACCCCCAGCTTTTTGCGCAATTCCAGCAATCCAGCTTCAGGGCGCACAGGCGCATGGTCCCACTTCGGCCCGCCAACAGCGCCGAGAAAAACGGCGTCAGCATTGAGACAAGCCTCTTTTGTTTCTTTTGGAAAAGGATGCCCCGTTGCATCAATAGCGCTGCCACCAAATGGGCGCTCGATAAATTCAACAGAAATATTTCTGCGTTCCGAAATCA
>BQJH01000319.1 GCA_021604605.1 Hyphococcus sp. | reverse complement strand
CACGGGAGACCGTGGAGAAACATGGACTACCTGGCAAGTCGCCGATTTCTATCGCATTGGTGACCAACCTATATTGCCGGCTGCAGGAAAGGCATTGCCTGGCGTATATAAAGAGAATTTATGCCAAGGTGATTATCATGAAGGCTTTGAGAGATTCGAAGGGCGATGGTCCGGGATTGTAACCTTGGATGATAATAGTGAAATGCTGGCCCACATGACTGTCGGGCGTGTGTTAGATGGTTGTGCGGTTTTGGGCGTTATTCAAATCCCGGAATTGAGCCTGAAAAGACTCATGATTTGGAGTTACTCTCCGTTACTGGGTACATGGGTTGAATTAAGCTTGGAAAATAATCTGAACTCGTCACACACCTATCGTATTTCATCAAATGCTGGGGCTGGTGCAATATTCAATGAAGCACAGAATCTCGCAATCCGAGATGAGTATGCCACCTACCTTAATGGTGATGCGTTTAAAACTGAGCAAAGCCAAAGTCGTACAGTATGGCGGTCCGTTGAGGGTGACGAAATCGTTTTCGGGCTGGAGATCCGTGCTGGTGAACGTTGGCTATCTAGTCAGCTATTTCATCTATCGAGCATGGACTAGGTGCGGCGACGGTTTTGGCTTGCAGGTATGTCCGCTTTGAGGATTGAGCTGCCGTTCGAGGTATTTTGGAAAATTGTCCGGGAATAAATTTGTACCCCAGTGATACCCCAAGCAATTCCTGGCGCTGGGGTCTGCAAATGTTCCTGCACTAGATGTTTGTTTTGATTATATGAAAATGGCTCCCCTTCGTGAATGCGTATCGAACTTTATGTCAGGCGCCGGGGCATGAATTTCGGGCGATTTTGCAGGAAATCGGTGCTTCCTAAGCCGCTTTTTTCATATTTCCTTCAGTGCGACTGAAAGCCTGTCACACATTCGAATGTAGTGAGCGCCGAGAGCGCCATGTTCCCGATCGGTAATATTTTTCTGGTTTAGCCTGGTTCTGAAGCATTTATTCCTGATCGGGAATATTTGTCTTGATTTTTATGATATCGGTCTTTATGTTCCTGACCGGGAATAAATTATGACGCCAAAACAGATCGGCTTAAAAATACGGGAATTACGCAAACGCCAGGGTCTGCGCCAAGATCAGCTCGCGGGCGCCGCCGACGTCGGCTTGCGTTTTCTCATTGAATTGGAGGCCGGCAAGGAAACCGCGCAACTCGGCAAGACACTGGCGGTCCTCAATGCTCTGGGCTGCAAGATCGAACTTACCGGTCCTGGCGGGGACGGATTATGACCAAGACAATAAATGTCTGGTGGGACGGCGAGATCGTCGGCGCCTTGACCATCGATCGCCATGGCGAAATGGGATTTGCTTACGCTCCTGAATGGCTAGCAGACGATAACAAGCCAGCTTTGTCATTCTCCTTGCCGAAACGGGAAGATCCCTTCAGCCGGCGCGAATGCCGTCCGTTCTTCGAAGGTCTGTTGCCAGAGGAAAGCCAGCGCATCGCGGTTGCCGGCGCCCTCGGCGTATCCCACGGCAATGAATTCAAACTCCTGAACGAATTGGGCGGTGAAGTCGCCGGAGCACTGACGCTCTGGCCGGAAGGGGAGGCGCCGCCGGCGTCGTTACTTCCGACACAAAATAAACCGCTTGGCGAAGCAGCGCTTGTTGATTTGCTCGACGAATTACCGTCACGACCTTTTCTCGCTGGTCGCGAGGGGCTTCGCCTGTCGCTTGCTGGCGCGCAGTCGAAAATCCCGGTCATCCTCGTCAATGACGAAATAGCGTTGCCGACGCCAGGAGAGGCGACGAGCCATATTTTGAAACCGCCTATCGAACGGTTTCTCGGAACGACTGAGAACGAAGCCTTCGCCATGCGGCTTGCCAAAAAAGTCGGCCTTGATGTCGCTAATGTTGAAATCCGGCGCGCGGGCGACCGCTCCTTTCTGCTTGTCGAACGATACGACCGCATTTGCGGCGATGATGGTGTATTGCGACGCCTGCATCAGGAAGATTTTTGCCAGGCGCTTGGTTACACTTCCGAACGGAAATACGCAGCCGACGGGGGGCCAATTTTTCGTGACTGCTTTGATCTGTTGCGCCGCGCGGCGACGCGACCGGCGGTCGAAGTCTTGAAGCTTTTCGATGCGGCGATTTTCAATTTGATCATTGGCAACGCCGACGCCCATGCGAAGAACTTTAGCCTGTTACACCGCGAAAACGGCTCCATTGAACTGGCGCCGCTCTACGATCTTCTATCTACAGTTCATTACCCGGAATTATCGCCGCGTCTGGCGATGAAGATCGCCAAACGCCATACGCTCGAAGAATTGAAACCGGGTGATTGGGAGAGGTTCGCAGACGAAACAGGACTCGCGTTGCGATTCATCAGAACGCGCGCGGGCGAGTTGACCAATGCGGTGAGCGACTCAATCGGTGAAACCAAGGCGGAAATTTTGAAATCCGCATTTGACAGAAACGCCGTGGAAGAAATCTCCGAGTTGATAACATCGCGCGCAGAATCTCTTCTGCAACGCATTCCGTAATGTGAAATCGCGTAAATTCATTGCGCCCAACGTCAATCGCATCCCAAAGAGTTCGAAAGGAAAAATAGGGTCGAAAATTCTGGTAATTAAACTATTGAATATGTTGAGAAAATTAGTGGCTCCCCTTCGTGAATGCGTATCGAACTCTTTGTCGGGCGCCGAAGGCTGAATTTTTTGCGCTTTTACATCATTTTAACTCCTGAAGCACTGGTAACGTTGCTGCCCATCTGGCCTGGAATTACTGGCTAACTACGCCTTTTAGAGGTTGGCCGTCCGCAGGCGGTCGGGAGCGATTTCTGGATCGAACAAGTTTGAGAATGCGTTTCGAAATGGCGTCTCAACAGCGGATGAACCGGATTGGAGTGACACTAGTCTTTGCGGAGCGTGAACGCGCATTGCGTCTGCGTTTGCTTTCATATTAACCCGACGCGCGCATTGTTGGTCTGCGCTTTGATTCCTCCCCTTTCCGTTTGCGCTTGATTGGTGCGAACTGGCTAAGCATGAGCCATTCCGGAAAGCTTTTTTTCAGCGCCGCTGGTCCGGCAAGCTTGATTCGTCGCGCGCGAATCTCTGCGTGCAAATCGCGAATGCCTCGCCACGCCTCGACAAAAATACGGATATCGGAACTGACAACGAGATCGACATCGAACCCCGGCGGCTTCAGGCACATGTCGATGGCGCCGCGTTCACCGACCAGCCAGAAACGGCGATACTCGGTGGGAACGCCAGAAAATTCAAACTGCAAAACGGTGCGCTCCGCCGGCATCGCATCTGCGTTCATCCTGAGATGCATGCTCCAGGCCAGAAATCCCGGATCGAGATCGTCGTCTTCCATGTCGCGTGCCCAGCGTTGTCCCCATTCGGCGAGACCATTCAACAATGGCTCCAGTTCAAGC
>BQJH01000318.1 GCA_021604605.1 Hyphococcus sp. | reverse complement strand
GAAAGGCCGACATTGAGTACGCCCGCAATCGCGTCCGAACCATATTGCGCCGACGCACCGTCGCGCAGCACTTCAAGCTGGCTGATCGCGTTGGACGGGATTGTCGCCAAGTCCGGCCCCTGCGCGCCGAGCGTCTGAGGAAGGCGGCTGGTGGCGATAAGCGCAGAGCGGTGACGGCGCTTGCCGTTGACCAATAGCAGCGTTTGGTCCGGCGCAAGCCCGCGAAGAGTAAAAGGACGTTGAAACACATTGCCATCATTGGTAACAAACCGTTGAACGTTCAGCGATACAACTTGCGTTCGTAGAATGTCGGTTAGATCCGCCGTGCCGCTCTTTTCCAGCGCGTCGCCGTCGATCACGTCGATCGGGATCATTGAGTTGCCGACCGTCCGATTAGCGCGGCGCGTACCTGTGACCACGATCTTGTCCGAATCATCGGCACCACCATCTTGCGCGTAGCTGACGCTTGCTGCCGACTGCATAACGAAAACAGTCGCGGTGCAAAGCGCCGTACTTCCCAATATCCCGCGCAACTTTTCGCTTATCGTTTTCATTTTAGCCCCTCCGCTATTGATCCGCAGACGTCAAGAATGACGCCTTTGACTCTCCCGGACATTGATCCTATCGCCGCAAAAAATTCCGCGGAATGACGCCACACCAGCGCCACTAATCCTATAATGACCCCGCGCCACCCTATGCGGTCAAATCGAATTATTTCTGATACTTATGCTTGTGTGTTATGACCCCACCGTCCAAGTTCAGTCATTTATCGCACTAGAATGCGGGGGGCATATCTGCGCCGCCGGCATCCCTTGGAGCGCTGCATCAATTGGATTCTTGAATCAGATTTTGTTGGAGAACTCGTTTTGCGCGAGACCTGTTTAAGCTATCGCAACCTCTTCTTGGGCGCAGGTTAATGTGTAAGACATCAATGACCATGTGTGAGCCTCCGCTTAGCCAGCTAGACGCCTACTCTGAAATCATGCGCACAACCGTTATCGATGAAAATTCAAGTAGATTTTCATCTCTAACTCAAGTCGAATAGGTTTGTGATATAAATGGGGTTTCAAAATTGCCAAAATTATCGGACACAGACGCTTCCCCGCAGAAATCTGTAAAGATCAAGTATGAATTGAATTCAGAACTCACTGGAATTGAATGTCTTCGTTGCAAAACACAGCTCGAAGTTGAGGATTTTTTCACGGGATGTCCTGCATGCCTTTCCAAGGGCTATCCATCAAGCGTGCGCCAACTGTACTGCGCTGACGCATGGCGGACAGATTCGCGCAATCGAGGAATGGCGCGATTTGCGTCGTGTTTGCCTTATAAAATGTTTCCTACGTTAGGCGAAGGCGGCACGCCTTTGCTGGCCGCGCCGGCCCTTGGCCGTGTAGCCGGCGCGAATGGGGTATTTATCAAGGACGAAGGACAAAATCCCACAGGCTCACATAAAGATCGAATGAGCGCACTCGCCATTGCGCGTGCGTTGGACATGGAAGCCACGACGGTTATCGGTGCGTCTTCCGGAAACGCCGGCGCCTCGATTGCGGCGTATGCAGCGCGCGCCGGCCTGCAATGCGTTATTGTTACGACGCCGAATATGAATCCTGTCTGGCGGCGCGCGATTGAGGCGGCTGGCGCCCGATTAGTCGAAGCCGAAAATTCTCTCGATAGATGGAAATATGTCGAAAGGCGGGTGACCGAAGACAGCTGGTTTCCGGTCACCAATTATATAAACCCGCCGGTCGGCAGCAATCATTTCGGCGTCGATGGATTAAAAACAATTTCCTTCGAAATATTCGAGGAAACAGGTCCGGAAACAGTCGATGCGATTATTGTTCCGACCTCGCGCGCGGACCTAATATGGGGAATTTTTGACGGATTTCGCTTTCTACATGAAAGAGATCTCATAACCCGGTTTCCGAGACTTTACGCCATCGAACCATTTTCGCGAATTGACTCTGTCCTGCGCGGGAAAGATTATCGGCAGAGTTTTGAAGGCCGCACCCGCCAGATTTCCATCGCCGGATCAACAGTGACATATCAAGCAATTGACGCGATAAAAGCGTCAAGGGGCGGGGTTGTCGTCGTGGGTGATGAATCGGCGGCTAGGGAGCAGCGCACTTTGGCGCGACACGGGTTTTATCTGGAGCTTTCGTCGGCCGCCAGTCTCGGCGGACTGCGGCAATTGATTGATAAGGGCGAAATTCAGCCCGACGAACGCGTTATATTGATCGCCTCGTCCAACGGCTACAAGGAATTCGACTTTGAACAGCCGTTTTTGACACCCGATTGATGACGATGTGGATTCTCTTGGATTCTCCAAGATAACTGAAACGGATTTGATCATTGAGCTGCTGCTAACGCTGCATTCGCTCCACCGCCTAGGAAAAAAAGCGCCGATGCTTGAAAAAGTAGAACGCGCTCCCTATTAGCGATAAAAAAGCTGCTGCGCCCCACGCCTTTAATGAAGCATGCCCCACCAGCCAAATTGAAAGCAGGAAAGCGAAAGCCGGTACGGTCAGACCTCCAGGAATTGTGAATTGCTTTGGATCTTTGTCCATCGTTTTCTCGATTCGCGGCAATGCCGCGATGGTCAAAGCGTAAGTGATAAACCGGACCAGAGTGCTGACCGTAGCGAGCCAGACAAATCCGCCGCTGACGCCGAGCAATATCCCAATGCCGCCGCAAAACAAAATGGAATTGCCGGGCGTGCCGAACTTGGGATGAACGGCAGCGAACCAGCGCGGTATCGCTTCCTGCTTGCTGAGTGCGAAGGTCAGTCGCGGACCCACGAGCATTGACGTCGCGCTTGAGCCGGCAATCGAAAATACGGCCCCCATCGCCAGAATGGATGCGCCAATGGGGCCTAAAAGCAGCTCCGCGACCCGAGCGAGGGGCGTGTTGGATTCCGCAATTCCGGGATCGACGGAAATCGAGACTATCTGGATTGCTATATAAAATACCGACACCAGCGCGACCGTCGTGACCAATGCGACGGGAATATCGGCTTTCGGGTTCTTTGACTCGCCGGCGTTGATGACGGCGACCTCAAATCCGATGAAAGCGTACATTAAAATGAGTATGGCTTCGCCAAGCGCTCTGAACTCGGGAACATCCGCACCAAAAATCAGGTCCAATTCCGTTGAAGGCAGGCCGAAAAGCACAAGAAGAAACAACGGTGCAAGCTTTAGGGCCGTTAGAATATAAAGCATCGTCATACTGTTGCGCACGCCGACGTAATTAACCCAGGTATAAAATGAAATCAGCACAGCGACGGCCATCGGCCGGATCAGTGATGTATCAAGAGCCGGGACAAACCAGCTTGCATAGCTCACCAAAAGGTTCGTACTCGCCGCCAGGCCCGCGACGCGGCTGATGTAAAGCAGCCATCCTGTCTGGAACCCAACAAACCGGCCGAAGGAATGGGTCGTGTAGAC
>BQJH01000317.1 GCA_021604605.1 Hyphococcus sp. | reverse complement strand
CAAGGTCAAAAAATACTCAGTGGATGTTCAGCGCCAGACTGGCTGATATTCGCGCGCCTTATGGCTGGTGACGATCAGGATTCATCGCGGTATCGACGAACATAAATTGCCGCGGTGGTAAAAAGCGCACAGACGACGATGCCCAGCCAAAGCCCGCCGCTCGTCAGGAAGCGCCCGAGGTCCATCAGTGAGAACAGGCTTACACTTTCGTTGGCAAAAGCTTCAAAGTTCTCACCTTCGCCAAACAGCAACTCCAGATTATCGATGCCGGCAAACAATGGCATCTTCACAGTGCGAACGAAAAATGCCTCTATGAAAACCGTGCTATCGAAAAGCAGCTTCTCAAAAATCGGCAGCATGGCTATGGGAAGAAATGCCATTAACATCGGCGAGCGCTTGGTGAATGCCGAGACGAACAGAAACCAGCCGATGAATGGAGACGTCCACAATGGCAATGCGAGCAGGAAGACGAGTGTCGCCGCCCAGTTGTCGAAAAAAGGAGCGGAGGACCAGATCAGGTGCCAGGCATTACCGCCCTGGGCGCTCAGCCATACACTCGTCGTTACCATGACAACCAGATGAGTCACAATGATCACGGCGAAGGTTATGAGTGGAATTAGCAGTACTGCCGTGAGCAGTTTTGACAATACAGTTTCGAAGTCTGTGATCGGTATGGAACGCCAGAAGAGAATGCTGCGATCCTTGCGTTCCGCATACAATGCATCCAGCGAATAGAAAGTTGTCAAAATGCCCATTGCAAACACGAACGTGCTGGACAAGCCGATCAGAATACCGGTAATTGCAGCCGCCCGGGCGCCTTCGGGCATATTGGAGGCCCCCACTATGCCAAGATCAATGTGCTCCATGCCATTAATGGAGACCTGCCCGGTCAGCGACATTAACGACACGAGCAATGCAATTACGCCCGGCGTTACGTAGAGAGACCTGTGCTCCCACAATTCGCGTTGCATCAGCGCAATCTGTGCCTTGATCATGCGGCCGCTCCTTTGACTTTCGCGACGAACAGGTCGGCGATGTCTGGCGTACGGAGTTCGCCGAGACCATGCAATTTGTCTCGACTGACGCCTTCAAAGGTCAGGACTTTCTTGCCGAAAACGTCGCGTTCGAAAATGGGCTTCATCTGGCGTGCACGATCAGCATTCTCGCCGGACGCCAGCAACTCCACATATTGTTCAGGCAATGCCTCCATGCTCGCATCCAGAACAATGCGTCCATCGTTGATGAACATGACGTCAGTAAGGAGGTTTTCTATTTCTTCAACCTGGTGCGTCGTAATAATTATCGTACGCTCGCCATCGAAATAATCGTTTAGCAGGTTGCCGTAAAACTCTTTACGAAAAATAATGTCGAGACCGATGGTTGGCTCATCAAGGACAAGTAGCTTTGCATCAATTGCTGTGATTATGGACAGGTGCAATTGCGTGACCATCCCCTTGGAAAGCTCCCGAACCTTTGCTTTTGAAGAGATTTTGGTGTTTGCAAGCAATTCCTCAGCCCGGCTTTTCGAAAAACGCGGATGAATATCGCTGAGGAATTCCAGCAACTGCCTGACACGAATCCACTTGGGAAGTACTGCGACGTCAGCAATAAAGCAAATGTTCTGCATCAGTTCCTTGCGCTGACGGAAAGGATCCAGTCCAAGTACTGACAGGCTGCCCTGGCAGTCCGTAAGTCCAAGCACCGCCTTTAACAGAGTGGTCTTGCCTGCACCATTGGGTCCGATCAGACCCGTTATACGCCCCTTCTCGATCTCGAAGCTGACGTTGTCGACCGCCCGAACATCACCGAAATTTTTTGACACGTTTCGCGCACTTACGAGACTAGTCATCCTGTTTACCTTTATTTTGGCCGTCCGCGTCTTTTGCGCTTTCGACGGCTTTCAGAAGCTCTGCCGGATCCAGCCCGAGTCGCTGAATGGTTGCCGAGACGATCGGCCATTCCCGTTCCACGAATCTCTTGCGCTCGTCTTTTAAAAGTTGTTTGCGGGCACCCTCGGTGACAAACATTCCCCGGCCGCGCTTTTTCTCAACCAGCTCCTCGTCAACAAGTTCCTGGTAACCCTTAAGGACGGTTAGCGGGTTCAGCCGATACTCGGCGGCAACATTCCGCACCGACGGCAACGCGTCACCGTCGTTAAGCACGCCTTCCAGAATCATTGCAACAACGCGATCCCGCAACTGGCGATAAATCGGCAGATCTTCGTTCCACTTTGGGTCCATTGAGTATCCGATGCCCGTCATTTGTTGTTGTGTACACCGTATTGCGGCCGCCTGACATCAGTCCGCGCAGCAATAGTAACAGGAGAATCCTCAGATACATGGCTCACAATGTCGGCACCCGCAGTTTCATTCCTGGGGGGACGCATGGGGTTGATGTCCTGAGGTTGCCGTGACAAAACCGATACTCGCTATCGTTGCTTGTTGTGGTTGCGAGCATCGTCCTGCGGCTGCTCCCGGGTTCCCTTGCGCAGCAGGCGAATGTTGAGCTCGAACTCCGTCGGCAAGCTCATCAAAGTCTCAAGCACCTGCGGCAATGACTCGGCCTTCCTCAACATATCGGAGCTCAGGGTTAAGTTGCCATTTGTCGCAAAGGATGCTGCCGCCGTCGCTTTTCCCGGAATGTTGGCACGGGCCTGACCGGCGACAAATGCGATAACCAGCAACGCCAGAACCGTTACTGGCAGGAGTCCGTTGGTAACCTGGATAAACTGCTTGTTCATTTTTTTGCCCCGTGTGACGCAACCAGTGCGTCTGATATCGAGTTAGTGACTTGGTGTTATAGTTGACTATAACACTAGTTTTCGACTTTGCAAGCCGGCCGTAACAGAAATAACCCGATCGAGGCGAAAGCGGCGTTTATACGGATATGAGGTTTTTAAGCAGATTCCTTTATAATCAATGATATACGCAAAGCTGACAGTGAAAGGCCGCATACCCGGACGGTACATGCCACCGCACCATCGCGGTTGCAGGGGGCGCCCCGTATGCGCCGAGCCGCATCGGGCGCTGTGCTGACCGTGTCTGCTTTTATCACTGTTGCGGAATACCCGGCTGCGCGGCTAGGCAGCCAAACCCGCGTCGCTTATGCTCAGTCGATGAGGACTCCTGTTGAGGATTCGGCCCTGATGCTCCGCTACCGGGATGGCGATGTCGCGGCGTTCGAGACATTGTATCGGCGGCACAAGGATCCGCTTTACCGTTACCTCGTTCGATTGTCCCTGAACCGTGATACGGCCGATGATGTTTTCCAGGAAGTTTGGAGCAAGATTATCAAGGCTCGTGATTCCTACCGGGCGACGGCAAGGTTTTCCACTTTCCTGTATCGCGTTGCCCACAATTGCTTTATTGACTATGTAAGGCGAAACAAGCGACATGCCAGTTCGTCCGTGCTGGATCCGGACACCCAACCCGCGACGGACGATGGCCCGGAGCTGATAG
>BQJH01000316.1 GCA_021604605.1 Hyphococcus sp. | reverse complement strand
CGGCGGCACGAAGGCTGCGAACGACGCAGCGGCCGCCAATGACCTCGCCGAAGCGCGCGCCGCCATGCCCGATGGCGGCAAGGCGGACAGCATGGCCGAGATGATGCTCGCCGCGGCGAAGACCGATTATGACGAGTGTCTGGCGTGTCAGTGAGGTGAGATGGGTTATCGAAGATCACATTTGCGCCACCTGCCCGGTGGACGTTTGACTTGGGTAAAGTCATCCCATCCACCCGACCCTCAACTGCGACCAGCATCACGTAAGCACAAGGGCAAGCAATTATGTCCTTACTGCGACACACCCGTTACGTATCAAACAATGCCCGATGGCAACCATATCGCTTTTGATGCAACGCCTGGTATGAGGCGTGCAAAACATCCATGCCTCAACCCACTGAATGGGTGCTCCACGCCACGTGGCGAGAATAATTTAGATCTATTTGTCGATCTCCAAACCACAGTTTAGCCGCGAGTTGCCCCAAGCAACTTTTTCGACACAATCATGGGAACAAAGCCGCGCGACAGAACCTTGGTTTCAATCTCTGATGGAAGGCAAGACCGCTTGCTCCTGTGGATGGAGGAATCTGCTCGACGAGAAGTTATTATTTTCCCTCGCGGAGCTACTTCGATTTACCCCAATGTTGATTTGCTTCCGAATTTTAAGGCCAAGTCAACAACGCCCTTGATTGACAGGAAATACACTGTTCACCTTCCAAAGGAGAGCCGCGATTATAGCTGCGTTTCGAAACAGTCGAGGGCTCCAGTTACAAAGCTGGTCATCCCAACTACTGCGCTGCAAATTGGAGATAGGTTTACGCCACTGTACTTCGCAATCTCAGGGGCGTTAGCAGGAGCTTTTCACAACACGAAGGGCGACTCAGCACAAAATATATCGCTCGGCGAAGTTAACGAAAATGAGTGCTCGCTCTTCTACGTACTGCTAATCAGCCGCGCCGCTCGGGCATTCAAACCGATATTGTGGAATGGCAGGCTGCCGCCATACAACATGCGCGACGTCCAGTTCGAAAATTTCCGCGTCACAATACTGTATACATTTTCTGGGCTGCCAACTCAAAAACAAGCGCTCGCATTCCACACTGAAGCAATCGCGGAACAGGAATATCGCTCATTTGAGAACTCTGCCGCCACCAAGCCGCAGAATTCGCTGGACGAAAAAGGCGTGGAATCTCATTTCCGTTTCCAATTCGCGGAGATGACTAGAATTCTCGGGAAGAATTTTATTCCCGACAGATACGCCAAGGAGTTTCACTATGAGCTCTTCGCAGATCCATTCACGAACGGCGCACTAGCGCCTTCATATTTGAAGCGTCAAATTCGCGCCGAATTATTTCGACTTACAACCATGTTTGGCCCGCCGGATTAAACAATGGTCGCCGGCGAGCCGGTATTTGAGGCAAACTTAGATCGCCGCCCCTTATCTCTCGGTGCTACCTAAAAATACTCTCCACGGTTCGCGCCGTCATAACGGCCCGAGCGCATGCAGCATTTCTTGAAATCTGCGTCCTGATCCGCACGGACACAGATCGTTACGGCCGAGCTTTTCAATCAGCTCAACCTCGCCGCCCTTGATGGTGCGGTAACCGCGCTTGACGTTGGTTTCGGACGGGAAGCCCTTACGCCGCTTTGAGGAAACCTCGAAAGCAGGGAAGGTTGGTAATGTCGCGAGTGTTTTTCATGATGCCCTCCATCTGTTGGGACGCGCTGATTAGGCGTTTCTGGATCCCAGATCAAGTCCGGGATGACCGGGGGGAGAAGTTTCAACCCATAACAAGCAACTTGACAACCATCCCTACACCCCCTATTTCGCGCGTCGTTTGAAACACCAATGGAGGATGTAATGAGGAACCTCATTCGATTTACGCCTCCGCCCTTCCGGCAGGAGCCCTGCCGATAGGCGGAGGCCCGGAAGGCGGCGCGAGCGATATGTTCGCGGCCCCTTTCATCATCATAAAGATCAATCACGACGGATGGATTGCGTCCGGCGGGCGTGTTGTTGCGCTCTCCTCCCCCATGCCAATGGGGGATGCAGCCAGACGCATCTTTGATGCGGCTGGACGGAGGGGGTGCGGCTCACAAAACACCCCCTCCGGCCCTTCGGGCCACCTCCCCCGTTAACGGGGGAGGAAAAGCGTTGCGCATATCGGCAGCGCTGGCGAGCAACACCCATCCGTCACCGGATGAAAGACTGGACCCATGTATATCCGTTTCGTCACCCCGCGCCTCGTGCGGGAGGCGCGCGGCGTTCCGGCGGGGGTTTTCCGCTCTGGCATGAACGGCGCGCCGGACTGGCTCCGAGCGGCGATCCGCGATGAATATCGCTGGTTCAACGACAATCTGCGCGTGCCGAACCGTTTGGGTATCGTCACCCGCAAATCGAACCGACGTTATGGCGGCGTGTGCTGGTTCCGCGACGATGCGCGGGACTGCATCACCCACGCTTACGCCTTGTCGGCCTTGCTGAACGAGGCGGGCGTCCCGGTGACGCGCATCAAATCCGACGCGCCGGGCGACATCGTCTATCGCGACCCGCAGCAGATCGTCGCCATGCCCCGTAAAGAAGGGCCGCGGCGTTACATAAACTGACGGCGCCCGCTCATCACGGGCGCCGTTTTGCTATTCCGCTTCGGGTTCCGGCATCGCCATGCGCATGAGATTGGCGCTGGCGACCGCCTCAGCTCTGGCCGTGCACGGATCTTCGATCAGGGAAAAGGTGAGGTTTCCTTCGGCTTCCGTGTAATTGTATTTGCCCTTGTTGTTCATGGCGCACTCCGCGCCTTCCGGCGTCGCGTCGGGCGGCGCGGTGAGGTTTTTGAACCAGAGCACGCCGTCTTTGGCGCCGTATTTTACGATAAACCCGGCGACGCCCATCTCATTGGAGACGACGAGATAACCGGCAGGCAGGAAAGTGCCGATAAAGCCGTCCTCACTTTTGAAGGCGCCGGTCAGTTCTGGCGCGGCGTACTCCGCGGCGCCTTTTTCATGATGTTCCGCATACGCAGCACTTGCCGTCAATATTGATACAACACTCGCAAATAGCAGCTTTTTCATGTGAAAAATCCCCACGCGTTGTTTCTGAAGCCGAAAACATCGCACGGGGACGGTTCGTGATCAAATTGCAGTTACCGCAATTACAGCAGAGGCGATTCTGTCTTTTTATTCACGCCTCTGCCGCACCGCACCTAAAGCAATTGGGCTAGGCCGCCTGTTTGATTTCCACCAGCGTGACGCCGAAATGCAGATCTTGCCCCGCCAGCGGGTGATTGCCGTCGGCGGTGACCGCCGTGTCGGAGATATCGGTGATCACCAGATTGACGGTGGAGCCGTCCTGGGCTTTCGCCGAAAGCTGCATGCCCGGCTGCGGCGGCTGCTCGGCGGGGAGCTGCTCGCGCGGGATCTGCACCACCATTTCTTCGCGGCGCGGGCCAAAGGCCTTGTCC
>BQJH01000315.1 GCA_021604605.1 Hyphococcus sp. | reverse complement strand
CTTGGCTATCAGGCGCCAAGCCGGGAAGAAGCCTTTCGCCGCAACGCCTGGGTGCGCGATCAATCGGTCAATGTCGGCGGCTTCTTCAAGCGCATGGTGTCCGGTGGAATTGGCGGGATCAAAGATGCGTATAAAGAAAACACGGCCCATAGCGATTTAGATAAAGCACGCGACGCCGACGCAGCAGCCGCTGCAGACATTACGCCGGCGGAAGCTGAATGGCTCGCCGACCGCATTGGTCGCGACGGCGCATTGGATGACAATGAACGCAAGCTGGTTGAGCGCATGCGCGATCTCGAAAAAGAGCTGCCGGATAATTTGAAAGCACTGCTTAAACGCGCGGCTTAAGATTTAAGACCCGGAATAGCCTTCCTGGAATTTTGCGACAAAAGCAGTGATTACATCCGCCCAGCGCCCAATGTTCTGTGCGAGGTGGTCAGATGTGACCCCGCCGCCCAGCTCAACCACATAATCAATGCCGACTTCATTATTCGCCTCAATTAAATAAGCCCGGCCGAACACCTGGCTCTCATTGAAACTGTTGAGCACGCGGTAATCTTTTGTGGTCGCAGCACGATTAAGGTCAAAGTTCGCAAAGAAGACCAGGTCTTCGCAAGCCTGTGGCTCGCCGGAACAGTTCATCGCCCTGACATAGAATGAAAACTCGCCAGCCTTCCCCTGCGCAACCGGCGCGCCCGAAGCGGCGTCCTCCATCATCGAGGGATTTAGCCCCGCAGCCTCCAGCGCTGCCTCAAGCTGATCGGCGGTAACCGCTTCAATCGTCTGCGCCGAAACCGCTGTAGCTCCAAATGTCGCCCCAAAACTCAAAGCCGCTATGGCGGCGAGAACCCGAAATACATGATGCATGATTGAACCCCGATAACCCCAAACGCGTACTATGGACCATCATGACCGATCCGAGCAGCTTTTGGCAATGCTTATCAGGCCATTGTGAGCAGACCGAGGCGTGGTGGCGCGTTGACTTGGGGCCGGAGCAGCCTATTTTCGGCCATTCTGATCCAAGCCTTATCTCACGGGGAATACATGGCTAACAGCGCAACGCCTTCACACCAAAAGGGGCGGCCTCTTTCACCACACCTCCAAATCTGGCGGTTTACAGCCACGATGGCGGCGTCCATCACCCATCGCGGGACAGGCATGGTGCTTTATGGGGGGACATTATTATTAGCGCTCTGGGCATTCGCTCTCGCCTTCAGCCCCGATTTATACGTTAGCCTTGCCGCAATCACTGCGTCCCCGATCGGCTTGATTATCATCGGCGGATACGTCTGGTCGCTTTGCTTTCATCTGATGAACGGTCTGCGCCATCTCTACTGGGATGCCGGGCGGGGCCTCGCGGCAAAAACCGCAACCATGACCGCATGGCTGGTTTACGGACTTTCTATAGCGCTCGCCATTTTCATTATGTGGTCAGCCTTTGGCGGAAAGGGCGGCGCGTAATGTCAAAAAAAGGCACATCGAATTTCGTTATTCAACGCGCAACGGCAGTGATCCTGGCGCCTTTGGGGTTGTGGTTTCTGTTTAACCTGGTCGCTGTTCTTGGGGCAGATTCTCAAACGGCAACCGCTTTTATGAAGGCGCCCTGGAATGGCATCCTCCTTGGGTTATTCATTGTCGCTGGCGCCTGGCATATGCGCCTCGGGATGGAAGAGATCATCGTCGATTACATCCATTCCTGGCTAAAAGATGTGCTGGTTTTTCTTAATTGGCTCACTACGACCGGCCTTATGGCTGCGAGTATCTGGGCAATCTATAATATTTCATTTGCAGGCTGATGAATGACCCAAAGCTACGAGATTATCGATCACCAATATGATGTTGTTGTGGTCGGCGCCGGCGGCGCTGGATTGCGCGCAACCCTTGGCGCGGCGCAAGCCGGATTAAAAACCGCCTGCGTAACAAAGGTTTTCCCAACACGGTCACACACCGTTGCGGCGCAAGGCGGCATTTCCGCCTCCCTCGGCAATATGAGCGAGGATGACTGGCGCTGGCATATGTATGACACGGTCAAAGGGTCTGACTGGCTCGGCGATCAGGATGCTATTGAATATCTCTGCAAGAACGCGCCCGCCGCCGTTTATGAGCTGGAGCACTGGGGCGTTCCCTTCTCTCGCACGGAAGAAGGCAAGATTTATCAGCGCGCCTTTGGCGGCATGACAAAAAACTTTGGCGAAGGGCAAGTGCAACGCACCTGCGCCGCCGCTGACCGCACCGGCCACGCGATTTTGCACACTCTCTACGGACAGTCGGTCAAGCAGAACGCGAAGTTCTTTATCGAGCACTATGCCCTCGACCTGATTATGTCAGACGACGGAGAATGTCGCGGCATGCTCTCCTGGGACCTTGATACCGGCGCCATCCATCGCTTCACCGCCAAGATGGTGATCCTGGCCACAGGCGGATACGGCCGCACTTACTTCTCGTGCACTTCTGCACACACTTGCACCGGCGATGGCAACGGCATGGTCCTGCGCGCGGGCTTGCCTCTACAGGATATGGAATTCGTCCAGTTCCACCCGACCGGGATTTACGGCGCCGGGGTTTTGATCACCGAAGGCTCACGCGGTGAAGGCGGATATCTCACCAATTCCGAAGGCGAGCGCTTTATGGAGCGCTATGCGCCATCCGCCAAAGACCTGGCCTCACGCGATGTTGTCTCCCGCGCCATGACCATGGAAATCCGGGAAGGACGCGGCGTTGGTCCGGAAAAAGACCATATCTTCTTGCACCTTGATCACCTTGATCCAAAAATTCTGGCGGCGCGTCTGCCGGGGATTTCTGAATCCGCGAAAATTTTCGCCGGCGTTGACGTCACCAAGGCGCCGATCCCGGTTCTACCTACTGTGCATTATAACATGGGCGGCATCCCGACAAATTATCACGGCGAAGTGGTCACCAAGCGCGGCGATGACGCCAATGCCGTTGTGCCTGGCCTGATGGCGCTCGGCGAAGCAGGGTGTGTTTCCGTTCATGGCGCCAACCGCCTCGGTTCAAACTCGCTCATTGATCTTGTTGTCTTTGGACGCGCGGCCGGACATCGCTGCGGTGATGTTGTTGACCCGAACTCGCCCATGCCGGAGCTGCCACAGCGCGGAACAGACGAGGCGCTCGCACGGTTGGACCGGTTCCGATATGCAAAAGGCGCGATCCCGACGGCAGAATTGCGCAACCGGATGCAGCGCGTGATGCAGAACAATTGCGCCGTCTTCCGCACCGGTGAGGTGCTGGAAGAAGGCCGCCAGAAAATCAACGAGGTCTATAAAGATGCACCGGATATTGGGGTAACCGATCGCTCTATGATCTGGAACACAGATCTCGTCGAAACACTGGAGTTCGACAACATGATCGGACAGGCCGTTGTCACCATGGAGTCCGCAGCCAACAGAACGGAGTCTCGCGGCGCTCACGCCCGCGAAGATTATCCTGACCGCGACGACGCCAAC
>BQJH01000314.1 GCA_021604605.1 Hyphococcus sp. | reverse complement strand
CTGATAGAAGAGCGAGCAAAAAAGTTGCGCACCGTGTTACGCGAAATTTTAACAGCGCTCTCAGACGTGGCGACGGCGCTGCGCGGTTGAATTGCTATTGCAAATTATCGGGCTTCCCCTTTGAAGCGCCACTCTGCCATTCCTCTGAAACCTTAAATAATTCGGGGTTTAGGGAAATATAGCCGCGCCCAAGCCCATCGCCAGTTTTATGACTGTTAACCAGACCTCTATATTACCTTTTCTAAACCTTGAAATATGCACTGCGAACAGTGCTAAGCATAATCACACGCGTTCTATCTGTTAGGACACGCATCACTCCGGAGGCCTGCAGCATGCTAAAGCCACGTCTACCTCTTGCGGTAATCGCAACTCTAATTGCTGCGCTATTAACTGTGAGCTGCGGAGAAAAGAACCTAACCATCCTGGATGCCGCTGCGCTTTATGAAGCGCAGCCGGAAGTGTTTACGTCTGTCCGTGATCGTTATCCAGGTCCGTTTTCTGACTTTTCTCGCGTCCCGCATCGTGATCCATCCAAAGAGACACGGCACGAAAAGGAATTTCTGAAAGAACTTCGTCAAAACATTCCCGTTGAGTTCATTGATTTCTTCCCTATGGGGGAAACCGGCCGGGATGAAATTGATATCATCATCAAACGGTATGGCCTCAATAATTCTGACTGGACGGAAGTTAAAATCGTCTATGTGGGTATTCCCCTACCCCAACCGGAAGAAGGAACAGGCCTTGCGGTTTTTAACGCTTGTGATGCGCGGGCGCTGGAATGGTTTGAACAGGAGCATGAGGCAGCCCTGACGCGCATCTCCGCTTTTTGCCGCATCAATGATTATTGGTATGCTTATCAAAGTGTGAGTTGAGCGCGTTTGTCTCGGGCGCGACGCCTTACATTTCTTATCGCTACAGACTTTTCACTCAGTCAGAGCATTTTTTGGCGTCAAAATTATCTAAAGTAAGCTGATCAACCGCCTCTTGAATATCATCCGTAGTGTTGGCAGCCACTGAAACAATAAGGTTATCACCTGGCAAATATCTAAGGCGCGCATGATACCCCAGTATGCTGCCACCATGCTCAATGATATAAAGCTTGCAACCTTCAATATTTCTTTCACCTACAAACCATCCATTGGCATACTCAGGAGGAACGCCCGCCTGCTCGGCGACGCCATCTGGCAATGAAATAGTCGCCGTTGTCAGTTTAGTATAAAGTTCGTCCCCAGCCTTTTGAGCATCAAGAAGATGTTGCATCCATTTTGCCATATCAGTAGCCGTTGAATAGACAGAGCCTGCAGCGTAGCGCGCAAGCGGCGCCACAAAGGGTAATGCAGAGTAGTCGCCCTCAGGAGATATATAATATGGTGTGGCCAGCTGCGGGACGATTTCATTTCGACCCTCATGTGCAGTGGCGGATAGTTTTGCAGGCTTAGCAATGTATCGCTGAATCAGAGCCGCATATGAAAGACCCGACGCTTTTTCTGCAACCAGCCCCAACAATACATAATTTGCATTGCTGTAACTCCATTGCTCACCAGGTACAAAGCCAAGTGACCTGTTGCTGAAGAGAGAAACCAATTGATCCGCTTTGCTGACGTTGGCACGGATCTCTTCAAATTTCTTTGAATCCGGATAGTGATAAAGGCCTGATGAGTGGTTCAGAAGATGGCGTAGTTTAACTTCACTGGCGCCCTTAATATTATATTCAGCCAACCATTGTTGAACGGTATCGTCTAGGGACAGCTTCTGTTCATCTGCAAGACTAAGAATAACAGCCGCTGTCATCGGCTTGCTTATTGACCCGATCCGAAATCGGACGCCTTCTTTTATGGGAAGGTCCCAACTTGCATTCGCGACACCATCATAGTGGCTGAATACCTGCTGGCCATTTTTATATACAACTGCAGCGCCGTGGAGCGCGAGCTTACCTTTAGGCACACTCGTTAAGTTGGAAGACGTCGTCCTGTTTAATCCAACTTCAGAACCGGTTGATGCACATGCCGTTAGCAAACCAACCGCAATAGCTACAATCGTTGTGTGAATGAATTGCGAATTTAAACGCCAATAGTCAGCCATTACCAATCCCCTTCTTTTCGCCATACGCTAACTTAAGCATCACAATTGTTTCAACTAAGATGAGATGAGAAGGTCCTAATTAAAGACAAGCGCCACTAGGCTTTAGCATAACCGCCTTAATTTCATTGACACCCCTCTCGCCCCGGCGCATCTTCCGCGCCAGACGGCGCCCTTAATCGGGCTTAATAGGGAATCCGGTGCGATACCGGAACTGTTCCCGCAACTGTAAGCGGTTAGCCGCTGGTCAGTATCCACTGGGGCCACATGCTCCGGGAAGGAGACCAGAAGCGACGATCCGCGAAGTCAGGAGACCTGCCGTCGCGTCGCTCGTTCCCGGCCGGGATAGCCATCCGGAACAGGACCTTCTCCTTTGAAGCGACAAGTAAGCCGCTGTTCGCGCTCCCCTCATCACGAGGCTCGCGCGCAGCATTTGTCGTTAAATAAGGCCATCAGGCCGGGAGAGAACATGACGTATAAAGACCGAAATTTGTATTTGACGATTGCCGCCGCCTTGTGGGCGTTGTCGCCGGTTGCGGGTCACGCTGAAGAAGCAGATGAGATCATCGTCGAGGGCACGCGCCTGCCCTCACCTTTGAGTGAGACCGGCGCCAGCATCTCAGTGATTACGGCGGACGATATTGAGTTACGCGGATACACATTTGCGCTCGACGCCATCGCCGCCGCGCCTGGGGTCACCGTAAACCAGAACGGCGCCCTTGGCGGTCTTGCGACGGTTCGCATTCGCGGCGCTGGCACAGACCAGACGCTGGTGCTGCTGGACGGTGTGCCGCTGGGCGACCCGACGGCTGTCGGCGGCGGCCATGATTTTTCCATCCTTGATGCGGGCGACATCGATCGCATCGAAATCTTGAAGGGCCCGCAATCAACATTGTGGGGGTCAGACGCCATTGGCGGCGTCGTGAACCTTGTTTCCAAAAAACCAGAAGACGGCTTTGGCGCTACCGCCTTTGCAGAAGGCGGGTCGTTTAACACGTTTCGCGGCGGCGCGGCGGTAAGCGGCGCTGGCGACACTGGAGATTTCCGGCTTTCTGCTTCCGGCATCACTAGCGACGGTATTTCTAAAGCGGAGGAAGATGACGGCAACCCGGAGCGAGACGCTTATGACGGGCTAACCTTCGCCGGGCGCGGCGGGCTGAACCTGCCTCATGATATCCGCCTGGAAGCGATCGCCCGCTATATGGAAGGCGAAACCGAAATTGACGGTTTCCCGCCGCCGACTTTTACCCTCGCGGATTCTGATGACAATTCAAAGAACGAACAGTTCACCGCCTCGGCCAGACTGATTGCGCCCTTGCTGGATGGACGGTTGGAAAACCAGCTGATGGCCGGGTTCACTGACATTAAGCGCACCGGAAATTTTGGCGGC
>BQJH01000313.1 GCA_021604605.1 Hyphococcus sp. | reverse complement strand
ATGCTGAATAGAGGCCGCCATAGATAACAGGGTAGATAAAGCTATGGACAACGGTTCGTGTCACTATTGACCTTGGGGCAATAGCCAGGAGCAACCAGGCAGGCATAACGCCGAGATTGATAGCCGAATAAACGGTTTCAGGTGGGAAAGACATTATTTGCATAGTCTTACTTTCGCGTTCTCATATTCTGAGGCCAGACGATCAACATAATCGGCGACAGATGTTACATCCTTGATGGCGCCAATCCCTTGTCCACAACCCCAGATATCCTTCCAGACTTTCTTTGCGCCTTCACCGGCGGATTTAAAGTCCATTTTTGAAGGATCAGATTCAGGTAGATTGTCCGGATCTAGCCCGGAATTAGCGATTGACGGTTTTAAGTAGTTGCCGTGGACACCGGAAAAATAATTCGTATAGACGATATCATCTGCGTACCCATCCACGATGCCTTGCTTATAGGCGTCGTCTGCATTGGCTTCTTCTGTAGCGATAAAAGCAGAACCAATATATCCAAAGTCAGCGCCCATGGCTTCTGCTGCCAGAACGGATTGACCCCGCGCGATGCAGCCGGAAAGAGCAATGGGCCCGTCAAACCATTCGCGGATTTCCTGCACCAAAGCAAACGGCGATTGAACGCCTGCATGACCGCCTGCGCCAGCAGCGACAGCGATCAGTCCGTCGGCGCCTTTGTCAATCGCCTTTCTGGCGAATGTGTTGTTGATAATATCGTGAAGAACGATCCCCCCATAGGAATGGATTGCTTCATAGACTTCTTCGCGCGCGCCCAGTGAGCAGATAACAATCGGAACTTCATGTTTCACACACATTTCCAGGTCAGGCATCAGTCGATCATTAGAGCGATGAACGATTTGATTGACGGCATAAGGCGCCGAAGGTTGATCCGGGTTTTCATCATCATGGCGTGCAAGGGTCTCTTTAATCTCGGTCAACCATGTATCAAGCGCTTCTGCGGGTCGTGCGTTCAATGCTGGAAATGATCCAATGACGCCTGCCTCGCATTGAGCGATGACGAGCTTCGGAGTGGAGACAATAAACATCGGGGCCCCGATAACGGGGATACGGAGACGCGCTTTTAGATCGGCAATGGACGCCATGAAATACTCCTGTCTGATAGCGGCTCAAAACTAGGGGCCAGTTCTGATACACGCAAGCAAACAGTGCAGTGATTATTTACCATTGCCAATTTTCTGGTCATACTCGGCGCCAAAAGGGAGTAAGCGAATGACAGAGAGGGAAATTCTAAATCCTTCGGCGATTGCTGATTTGATCCGGTTACAGTCTGATAGATTGCCGGAGAAAGTTGCACTTCATTTTGAGGGAAAAGATTTCACCTATCGGGACCTCAATGAGAGGTCGAATCGCGCAGCTCAAGCTCTTTATTCTCGGGGCCTGAAAAAAGGCGACAGGGTCGCGTGGTTGGCGCGCAATGTGGCGACGTTTTGGGATGTGTTTTTTGCTGCCGCCAAAACAGGCATTGTTATGACGCCCATCAACTGGCGCTTAGCGCCGGCAGAAGTCGTGCAGATATTAAATGATGCGCAGGCAAAAGTCTTTGTCGGTGAGGCGATGTTTGTTGAACCATTAAAAGCGATTGACGCCTACGCCCCGCCGCAGACGCTCCTTCTGGAATCGGGAGGCGAGGATAGTTTTGATGCGCTGATCGATCGTCAGGAGGCGAAAGAGCCCGACCACACGCCTGAACGTGATGATGTTGTCGTGCAGCTTTATACAAGCGGGACAACCGGTCTGCCAAAAGGCGTTCTCCTGACGAACCGCTGTTATTATGAAGTTGGTGAAGCGGGCGCGGCGGCGGGCGTGGTCATGCCAAAAACAGACGATGAGACTATTCTTCATGCCTTGCCGCATTTTCATATTGCGGGTGTCAATTTTGGGTTGATGGGTATTCAGCGATCAATGCGTATAATACAGCATCGTCAGTTTGACCCTTCTGCGATTGTAAAAGACGCACAAGGTGATGCGCCTTTAAACTCCTTTCTGGTGCCGGCGATGATTATGATGATCGTTGAGACTGCAAAGGCGATGGAGTTATCTCTGAAAAAGTTTGTTTCAATCAGTTACGGCGCCGCGCCGATGCCTGAAGCGCTGCTGGATAGTGCAATGCTGGCGATGCCAGAAGCGGAGTTCACTCAGCTCTATGGGATGACGGAGACGACTGGCGGCGTCACCGTGCTTGATCCGAAAGATCATGCAAAAGGAAAACCGCAACGTGTTTCCGCTGGAAAACCATTGCCTGGTTGTTCGGTGAAAGTATGTGACCCGGAAACTGGAAAAGAAGTTTCGCAAGGGGAAACCGGTGAGATTGTGATTAAGTCCGGCTTTATTATGGACGGATACTGGAACCGACCAGAGGCAACGCAAGAAGCCATTCGTGATGGCTGGTACTGGTCAGGAGATGCTGGGTATTTAGACGAGAACGGCTTTCTTTATATTGTTGACCGCATCAAAGATATGATCATTTCCGGCGGAGAAAACATCTATCCGGCGGAGTTAGAAAATATTCTGGCGGGGCACCCTGACTTGGCGGATGTTGCCGTAATCGGCGTGCCGGACGAGAAATGGGGTGAAGTTGTAAAAGTTGTCGCGGTCAAACGCATCGCAGTTGATGTTGATGAGGCGAGCGTAATTGATTTTTTAAAAGACAAAATCGCCAGCTTTAAACTCCCAAGGCAAGTGGAGTTCATTCCTATGTTGCCACGTAATCCGTCAGGCAAGATTTTGAAAACAGAACTTAGAAAGATGCACAAGGAATAATGAGAGGTTTATAGTCCCAACTGGCGGGCGGCGAGATCGTTCATGATTTCTTCCGATCCGCCGCCAATTGCCATCACCCGTACTTCGCGGTAGATCCGTTCAACGCGACAACCGCGCACGAACCCCGCGCCGCCAAGAATTTGCATTGCCTCTCGCGCACAAAATTCCATCGTTCGGGTTGCCTGTACTTTTAATAGGGAAAGATCGGCCACTGGTGTTTCCCCGTTTTGAACGCGCCATGCGCAGTTATCGAGATAAGTTGTAGACGCATTCGTCATGCGGAGCATTTCTGCAAATTTATGACGAATGACCTGATGTTTTGAAAGTGGTTTGCCGAATGTGTGACGTTCAAGAGCCCAATTCGCTGCGTCTTCTATGCAGACCCGCGCAAAGGCAATGGCCTGCGCCGCCATGGTCAGTCGTTCCATGTTAAAGTTGGCGACAATCCCTGCAAAACCGGCATTCTCTTGTCCAATCAGGTTTTCAACGGGAACCTCGACATTATCAAAATGAATACTGGCAGTGTCGGACATCCACCATCCCATTTTGCTGAGGCGGGTGCGTGATACGCCTTTTGCATTTGCATCGATCAAGAGGAATGACAAACCGCCTGCACCGTCCCCGCCGGTGCGCACGGCGACAGTCAGATAGTCTGCTCTGCAACCTGTGGTGATCAGCGTTTTTTCGCCATTGAC
>BQJH01000312.1 GCA_021604605.1 Hyphococcus sp. | reverse complement strand
TCGAAGAATCATTTTTCCATCCTCACCCGTATGTACCAACCAGAGGGATCGCTCGTTTTCTTTCCAAAATTTTGGGCAACTACCAAGCGCATGACCATCATTTTGAGCGGCCCGCCTTGCTATGACAATCCTATCAGACGGCTCGCCTTTCAGCGTACTTTCAACCTTTATAACCGCAATGTAATTGCTTTTATAATTTTCATCCTGAGAAGAAGATGAAGAACCGGACTTAACATTATTATTCTTTATGCTTTTAATTCGTCCGACAATAACGAAGTCAGTTTCCCGAACAACTTCACGGGCCACTCTTATTCGTTCTTCATCTGTCGTTTCAGCATTCCCTACCCAACACATGCATGCCAAAGCAGACGACGTTGTCATCGCCAATAAAAGAAATGATAGCAATCCAACCTTAAAGCAATAAAGGGGCACTGCGCCGCTACTCCGCCGCAACGCCCGCCATCGAGACGTGCCCACGGTCTGCGCGATAGGTGTTGATACGCTCTTCAATTTCACCTCTGAAGTGACGGATCAAGCCTTGAACCGGCCACGCCGCCGCATCACCAAGGGCGCAAATTGTATGCCCTTCAATCTGGGTTGAGACTTCCAGAAGCTTGTCAATTTCTTCCGTAGAGGAATTACCTTCCGCCATGCGCTCCAACACGCGCCACATCCACCCCGTCCCCTCGCGGCATGGCGTACACTGGCCGCAGCTCTCATGCTTGTAGAAATAAGAGATACGCGAAATCGCACGGACAACATCTGTCGACTTGTCCATCACGATAACGGCTGCTGTGCCGAGACCGGATTTTACGTCTTTCAACGCATCGAAATCCATTAACACATCATCGCAAATATCTTTCGGCAGGAGGGGTACGGATGAACCGCCGGGGATCACCGCTTTTAGATTGTCCCACCCGCCAATGACGCCGCCGCAATGGGTGTTAATCAATTGCTTGAGTGGGATCGACATCGCCTCTTCCACATTACAGGGCCGCTCAACGTGCCCGGAAATACAGAAAACTTTTGTGCCTTTGTTGTTGTCGCGACCAAATTTCTGGAACCAGTCCGCGCCACGCCGAAGAATGGTTGGCACCACCGCAATCGATTCCACATTATTGACCGTAGACGGACAACCATAAAGTCCAGCGCCTGCCGGGAATGGCGGCTTCAGCCGCGGCTGACCCTTCTTGCCTTCAAGGCTTTCGAGAAGCGCAGTCTCTTCGCCGCAGATGTAAGCGCCGGCGCCGTGAGCGACATAAACATCAAAATCCCAGCCCGACCCAGCGGCATTTTTGCCAACCAAACCAGCGGCATAGGCCTCATCAATCGCGGCCTGAAGGTTATTGCGCTCGTCAACATATTCACCGCGAATATAGATGTAGCAGACATTGGCTTTCATAGCGTAAGACGCGATCAGACAGCCTTCGATAAAGAGATGCGGATCATGACGCATCATCTCCCGGTCTTTACACGTGCCCGGCTCGGACTCGTCTGCATTGACGACCAGATAATGCGGACGCTCGCCAACTTCCTTCGGCATGAACGACCATTTAAGCCCGGTGGGGAAACCGGCGCCGCCGCGCCCGCGCAATCCGGAATCTTTGATCTGCTGGATAATCCAGTCCGGCCCCATACGGATTAAATCCGCTGTCCCGTTCCAGGCGCCGCGCTTTTTCGCTTCTTCCAGCCGCCAGTCATGCAAGCCGTACAGGTTGGTAAAAATTCTGTCTTTATCTTCAAGCATGGTTCAATCTTTAAAGGTTGTAACGGTTCATGGTTCGCGCCTTCTCCTAAATGGATTCAAGCGCTTGTGCGAGATCGGCAATCAAGTCTGCTGGGTTTTCCACCCCCACTGAGATTCGAATAAGAGAATCCTTGATACCCAACCTGTCTCGCTCAGCAGGCGGGACATCACTATGGGTCATAGCCGCCGGGTGAGACGCTAGAGTTTCAGTACCGCCTAGACTGACAGCAAGTTTGATAATTTTGAGCGCATTCAACACTCGAAAAGCCTCGGCTTCACCACCCTTGACCTCAAACGAGAAGGTCGAGCCTGCAGATTTGCACTGGCGTTCAAAGATTACTCGGTCAGAGTGATCGCCCGGGAGATCATCGAGAAACCAGACTGCATCGACTTTATCATGATCCCTAAGGAATGCGGCGACTTTTTTGGCCCCCTCAGTCGACGCCTCCATCCGTAATTTCAGGGTCTCAAGTGAACGCATCAGCATCCAGCCGGTTTGGGGATCGGCCATGGTTCCAAGAATTGTCCGCATCACCTGCACGGGAGCAATTTTTTCAGCACTGCCCGAACATGAGCCGGCGATCAAATCCGAATGACCGCCAACATATTTTGTCAATGATGTAATCGACAAATCAGCGCCATGTTCAAGCGGTGTCTGAAAAAGCGGTCCTAGAAAAGTATTATCAACCATCACCGGGGGGCGATGGCCATCTTTTTCAAAACTGTCGGAGATCATACGCGCATGCGAGAGATCAACAAGGCCATTGGTTGGATTAGCGGGTGTCTCAACAAAGATAGCACCGACGCGCCCGCCATTTTCTGAAATATATTTGCGCGCCTGCTCAGCGGCGACGTCCATCCCGGCAACACCCTCCTCGGCATTGAAGCAGCAACGATGAATGCCAAAATCCGGTAAAATATTGTGCACTAAGTATTCACTACCACCATAAACCGGCTCAGAGTGGATCAGCACATCGCCGGGACGCAGATAGGCCCAGAGCGACGTTGAGATTGCGGCCATACCGGAGGAAAAAACCAAGCTCTGTTCGGCTTTATCCCATACGGCCAATCGGTCCTCTAGTACTTCCAGATTAGGGTTATTGATGCGCGAATAGATGAGGCCAATTTCCTCGGCCTCTTCTTTCTCGCGCAACCCATAGGCCAACTCGAAGAAAGCCTTGCCTTCTTCCGCCGATTGAAAAACAAAGGTTGAAGTATGAAATACTGGCGGCTTTAGCGAGCCTTCCGACAGGCTCGGTGAATAGGCGTAGCCCATCATGAGTGTTTCGGGCGATAGTTCGTGATCGCCGATAGACCTCTGCTTGTATGGCTTTTGCATGCTCATCCTTCGATATTCCGCTGCCCCGGGCAAAGAAAACAACCCCAGAGATGCAGGCCGTAGAGATTAGTAAAAATTCTGTCTTTATCTTCGAGCATGCTCAATTCACACTTCTTGTTTCTAAATCAATGACCATAAACAATACATCGCGACCGCCGGCGCCAAAACTTGTAGTGTATCCAGCAATCGCCAGCATACCATCGCCAAAGGGGATAACTGACACCGCGCCATCGCTGGCAGGCCCACCATAGACGTGCTGCCAATTCACGCTGCCGTCTTTATTCAAAGCAATAATTTGAGCGTCCCACTCTCCTGCTCCATAGCTTTGCGTGTATCCGCTCAGCATAACGCCCCCTTCTGGAAGCGGTCGTGCAATCACATTATGATCCGGGAACTCTCCCCCT
>BQJH01000311.1 GCA_021604605.1 Hyphococcus sp. | reverse complement strand
AAGATACCGGCGCGGCACGCCCGACCTGCTTCACCTATTGACCCGCGACGAGGCGATCGCCGCTATTGATGAGGCGACACCCTATTTTCGTCTTGTCAGTGGCGGGTCCGGATCGCTTTCCGCGTCCGCTCTCAACATCGCCGCTGCGGATGCTGGCCCAGCCGGGTGGACAATGGACCCGGATCCGAAACCCGTGCCGGGACTGGCCAATTCCCACAACATCACTTAATACCGCGCAGAGTGACGGAGTAGAGTTTTTATGCACCATGCCACCGCCATCGCTACAGGTCGTGACACATCTTTATTCGCGAGCGACCTTCGGGACGCCGCCGATGCGCTGCGCGAGGCCGTTTGTGGCGCCCGCATTCTCGCGGTTGGGGCGGCAGGATCAATTGGCTCGAACACAGTCCATACTCTGGCGGCTTTTGCGCCAAAGACCCTCCATATCGTTGACCAGAATGAGAACGCTCTTGCGGAGTTGGTGCGTCAGGTGCGCTCCGCGCCGACCCCGTTTCCGGTTGAGGATTTTCGCACCTTACCGCTCGATTATGGATCGGCGGCGACACACGCCTTGATGGCCGCTGAAGGCCCGTATGATTATATTTTGAATTTCGCAGCGATCAAACATGTGCGCTCAGAAAAAGACCCGTACTCCATCCTTCAGATGTTTGACACGAATATCGTAAAGCAAGCGCGTTTTCGTCGCTGGATTGCGGAGCTTTCTCCGCAGGCAGATTATTTTTCGGTGTCTACCGATAAAGCGGCGAACCCTGTGTCTTTCATGGGCGCGACAAAGCGGGTCATGGAGCATGTTCTTTTCGATAGCGCGAAGGAGATTGGGCTAAAGGGCAAGGTGACGACGGCGCGCTTTGCCAATGTTGCATTTTCCAACGGATCCTTGCTGCAGGCCTTTGAACAGCGCCTCGCCCGGAAAGAACCGATTGCCTGTCCGAAAAACATCCAGCGTTATTTCGTTTCGCTCGAAGAATCCGGACATATTTGCGCCCTGGCGAGTGTCATTGCACCCCACGCCCATATTGCGATTCCACGGCTTGATCCGAAGGATAGTCTGGTATTGCTCGAAGATATTGCGCGCGCCTTTATCGAAGGGAATGGTTTGCAAGCAGTGGAATTCGACGATGAGCGCGCCGCATGCGAAGCGGCGGCGGCGCTACATGCTGAGGGGCGTTATCCGCTATTGCTAACGCCAGCGGACACGGCTGGCGAAAAACCTTATGAAGAATTTGTCGGCGAGGGCGAAGAGACGACGGAAATCGGCCTGAAAAATATGTTGGCCGTTTACTATAAAGGTGTTTTGGGCAGCACGCCGTTTGCAGACGTGTTGACCGAGATGGAGGAAATCGTATTGCACGCCCATAAGGTCGATCTCGCAAAATCGACATTAAAGGATTTAATTGGCCGTATTGAACCACGCTTTCTCGCCGCGCATATCGAATCGACGCGCAACCTCGATCAGCGAGCGTGAGCAATGAGTAACGTGTCACGAATTCCGCTAGCGATACCGGTTGTCGGGCCTGAAGAGGGGGCAAACCTCCAAAAATGCATAGAAGACAACTTCGTCTCGTCCGTTGGTCCTTTCGTCACCGAGTTTGAAGCCCGTGTTTCGGCGCTCTCCGGTGCCGCCCACGGTGTTGCGATGGGGGCGGGGACGCAAGCTTTGCATCTCGCCCTTCATTGTCTTGGCGTCGGGCGTGGCGACCTGGTGGCGCTTCCCAGTTTTACGTTTATCGCCAGCGCAAATGCCATTGCCCATACCGGCGCCCGGCCCTGGCTGTTTGATATCGACGCCGACAGCTGGACGATGAGCGCCACTCAGCTGGCAGAAGCCCTGGCGGCAAAAACGGAAAAGCGCGCCGACGGCCTATATCATAGAGAAAGTGGCGAGCGGGTGGCGGCCATCATGCCGGTTTATACCCTCGGCACGCCAGCAGATATGGATGAAATCGGTAAGGTCGCGCGTGAATTCGGACTGCCCGTTGTCGCCGACGCGGCGGCGGCCATCGGGCTAACTTATAATGGTAAGAAGCTGGGCGCGCTTGCTGATCTCACCTGTTATTCTTTCAATGGCAACAAAACGATCACCTGCGGTGGCGGCGGCATGGTCGTTGGCGATGACGATGCGTTAATGCAGCGCATCCGGCATGTGTCGACGACCGCGCGGGTTTTGCCGAATTACGAGCATGATGAGGTCGGCTATAATTATCGCATGACCAATCTGCAGGCGGCTGTCGGCTGCGCGCAAGCTGAAAAATTGACAGGATTTCTTGAGGCTAAGAAGCGCATTCGGAAAACTTATAATTCAGCATTTTCAGGACGGAACGACGTTACACCCTTTCCATCGCCTGCCGACCGCCAGTCAACGGATTGGTTTTCTGGCTTTGCGTTGACCGATGCGGCTTCATTGACCGCCGCCGAGTTGTGTACAGCGCTGCAGACCAAACGGATCGAGGCGCGGCCATTTTGGATGCCGGTGCATCTCCAACCCCCTTACGCTGATTGCCCGCGTGAAGATCAGTCACTCACAGATGATGTATGGCGCCGGATCGTTACATTGCCCTGCTCCACGAATCTGACAGAGACGGATCAGTGTTCGGTGATTGAGGCTGTTATTGATATTCTTGAGGGAAATGTATCATGACCCGGACGGTTGCCTTTGTGCTTGCCAGATCTGGTTCTAAGGGGCTTCCAGGCAAAAATATTAAACCGTTGGCTGGCAAACCGCTTTTGGTATGGAGCGTGGAAGCAGCGCTCTCTTGTCCCGAAGTGGATGAAGTAATTGTCTCTACCGATGGCGAAGATATCGCTGAGGCGGGCCGGGCCGCTGGTGCGCAAATCATGATGCGCCCCGCTACGCTCGCCAGCGATACGGCGCCGCCAAAAGAGGCGATCCGTTATCATATCGATGAAATAAAGCCGGCGGATCGCCCTGACATCATCGTACTTTTGCAGCCAACATCGCCTCTGCGCGCGGTTAAGGATATTTCTGCCTGCGTCATTTCTGTGCGTGATCACGGCAATGATTCCTGTGCGACATTTATTGAAGCGCCGGGAGATGTGTTTCGCGCCTGGAAAAAGACCGACAAAGGCATGGCGCCGCTATATGATGGCCATGACCCTTGGGCGCGGCGGCAAGATCTTCCCGCTGCTTTTGTATTGAACGGCGCCGTTTACGCCGTGCGCGCAGCACCGTTTCTCGCCGACCATTCTATTAACTGGCTGCCCGGCAAGTCTGATATGACGGTGATGCCTGCTGAACGATCTATCGACATTGACACGGCGCTGGACTTCGACTTCGCCGAACTTGTCATCTCGCGCGGCGGCGAAACGGGGTAGGCGATATGGCGCCGCATGAAGATGCCGAATATATTCTTTATGAATTCATGTCGGCCATGAAATCGCCGCCGCCAACGGCGCCTGTAATGCCTGGCTTTTTGACGCAATTACGGCGGCGCTTGCGCCGTGCAGCCGGC
>BQJH01000310.1 GCA_021604605.1 Hyphococcus sp. | reverse complement strand
CAAGATAAGCAGCGCCAACCCATTTCAACCAGAAGAACGCCTCGCCGGCGGCCGTCATAAACGCAGCAAGGCCTACCGCAACGACCCCGATTTGAATGGCGGACGCAATCATCGAGCCCGCCACCGCAAAAAGCCCGTGACGCAGCCCTCGCGACAGCGTTGTGCCCACCACATAGGCAACCATTGGTCCCGGCGTTAAAATCAACAGGGCGCTCGCAGCAACAAAAGCGAGATAGAGCTCAAGCGACATAATCCATCCTCGTTGGCTAACCCTATGATAGCGCCAGGCGATTTTACGGGCGAATGGGTTGTGGCTCAATATGCATTTTTCGTTGCAGGCAAAGACTTTCGCGTAAAATCGTTTTATTGAGCGAGAATGGCCGTATCGCAATCCGACCTCGCGCAGATGCGCCTTCAAAATATTCAGGCGCTTCGCGGCCTCGCAGCGTTAGCGGTCGTGTTATCGCACCTCGTTTTCGTTGAAGCGAAATACAGCACGGCGCCAATCCTGTCAGAGCTCTTTCTCTTCGGCATGTCGGGCGTTGATTTGTTCTTTGTGATTTCCGGCTTCATCATGGTCTACATCACACAGACACGTCAAAGCGCGCAGCCCAACAACATACTGGATTTTCTTTTTGCCAGAGCCGCCCGAATTTACCCGCTTTATTGGGTCGTCACATTGGCGTTGCTATTGGTTTATCTTGTCCGTCCAGACATGGTTTTTGCCAGCTCATCAGGCGAGCCAAACATCTTGAAATCATTTCTTCTGTGGCCGGATGAACGCCTTCCTTTATTGGAAGTTGGATGGACTTTGATCCATGAAATGAGTTTTTATCTTGCATTCGCTTTATTGCTTTTCATTCCCACAAAATGGCGTTTTGCAGGCGCATTTTTCTGGGGCGTAGCCGTTTATATCGGGTTGCGTGCTGGGTGGCATGAGCAAACCAATATTACCCGCATCCTTTTTCATCCTCTGACATTTGAGTTTTTAGCCGGCGCTTTCGTCGCGTGGATCATGATTGCGCGACCTTTGAAGTTTGGGTGGGTTTTTTCCACCATTGGCGCAGGCGGCTTGATCGCGGCAATCTATATCTGGCGCAACGACATGATGGCGCTGTTCGATCTGCCCTGGCATCGTGTCTTCACGTTATTGGCGCCGATGAGCTTTATCCTCGCGGCAGCGCTGGCGTTTGAACACCGACAAAAGATTGCGCCGCGCCCATTGGTGCGATTAGGGGACTGGTCTTATTCCCTTTATCTAACGCATGTTTTGAGCATTAGTCTCGCCGGACGAGTGTGGGCGCTTTTTGAAAGGCCCGGACCAATTGACAACGCCGTCATGCTTTTACTCATGATCGTATTTTCTATCGTGGTTGCCGGGGCAACGTATCGGTTTATTGAAAAGCCAATGCTGGACGCGGCAAAGCGCGCATCCAAAAAACTCGCCGCCAGAAAACTACCTTAAAACTGCTTGCGCAATGACACCATCACCGATGATGCTTCATATCGGTCGCCGCTGATGTTTGTCTCGAAAGGACCTGCTGGCGTAAAATCTTCCACCTTTGGTCCGTAAACAAGCTTATTGGTGCGCATGTAAATATATTCAAAATCAAGTGAGAAGCCGTTATTGACAGCAAAGGCAACACCGGCGCGCGCCTGATAGGCAAGCGCCCCATCCCAGTCGCCATTTTCATTTTCCACCAAAGCGCCGCCCACACCGCCGCCAATAAACGGCGTCATTCGAGATTGATTGTAAAAATCAAAAAAGAAGTTTGAGAAAATAAAATGCGCCGTCAAATTATCGTTTGCAGGTGTTACCGTCGTCGGGCCTGAAAACTCATCAATCACAACATTGGCGACTTGCGATGACGCATAACGATATTCCAGCTCTGTGCGAATACCGTCAGCGTAATCAAAACCAAGCGCGGCGCCTGCGAGAAACCCATTGCCGTTGGAAACAGTCTGGCCGGCAGGCGGGCCTCCGACAAAAACAAATGCCGGATTGAATGCGTAATCCTGCTCCCAGTCGCTGACGAAAGTGGCGCCAGCGCCGACACGAATATAGGCGCCGTCTTCAACCGGGGCGCCGTTGCTGCGAGGCTCATCCTGCGCCGCAACGCCGGATGCGCCTACTAAACAGGCAATGATAAAAACCAACGAGAACCGTTTCACAACCTACTCCACTTTCACGGGCCTCAAATCTAGCCCGCCCGCCCTGATCCGGGCAAGCGGGCAGGAATGAATTATCCCTACTATTTACCGGCTTTTGCAGCCTTCTCCCGCTCAAAATACTCCTTGGTCAGCCGGGCAACCAGCGGCGAAAGAACCAGCAGCGCGATGAGGTTCGGCGCCGCCATGAGACCCGTGAGCGTATCGGCAAGAAGCCAGAACACGCTGACAACATCAGTAATCATGCCGCCCTCCTCCAACATCAGGACGGAAGCGCCGAGCATCACAACTATGATCCATGAGAACTGGAAAGGTCGAACAATTTTTTCACCGAAAAGAAATTCGGCACACCGTTCTCCGTAGTAGCTCCACCCCAAGATTGTCGTGAAGCCAAAAATCACAAGCCCGAAAGCTACAATGTGAGATCCGATCGGTTGCCCAAGTACTTCCCACGACAAGGTTTGCCCAAAGGCTTGCACAGTAAGCGGCGAGCTTGTCTCACAACCTGCAGGCAAACTTATCAGTGACTCACGTACGAAAGGCTCGCATGCCTCAGGAATGATATTAGCCGTGATGATCACCAACGCAGTAATCGAACAAACCACAATTGTATCGATAAATGTGCCGAGCATCGCGACAATGCCCTGATTCACAGGATCATTGTTTTTTGCAGCAGCATGGGCAATCGGCGCTGAGCCCTGGCCGGCTTCATTAGAAAAGATGCCGCGTGCAACGCCTTTCTGCATGGCCAAGAGAAGTAAACCGCCTATGAACCCACCTTTTGCAGCGTCATAACCGAAAGCTTGAGAAAAGATTGATGAAAATGCTGCGGGAATGGCATCGGCATTCAAAGAAATCGCAATTAAACCTGCTGCCAAATAGCTAAAAGCCATAAAGGGCACGAGTTTAGAAGCTACATTGGCGATCCGCTTTATGCCCCCGAGAATAACAGCCGCTGCTGCTGCCGCCAGAATAAGCCCACTTAAGTAAGGCGCTACACCGTAGTTCGAGTTTAATGCATCAGCGATAGCATTAGCCTGAATAGAAGCGCCTGTGCCCCATGCGGCGAGAATGCCGAACCCGGCAAAGATCGCGCCGAGCCAGGCCCATTTCGATCCCATACCATTTTTGATGTAATACATCGGCCCGCCCACATGGCGGCCATCAGCATCCACTTCCCGGAATTTGACCGCCAGAACGCCCTCCGCGAACTTTGAGGCCATACCGACAAACGCGGTTACCCACATCCAGAAGACGGCGCCCGGCCCGCCAATGGCGATCGCAACGGCGACACCGGCGATATTACCCGTCCCTATGGTCGAAGAGAGCGCCGTCATCAGCGCGCCAAAAGGGGAGACATCGC
>BQJH01000309.1 GCA_021604605.1 Hyphococcus sp. | reverse complement strand
CAGGCCTTTGGCGGGCGCAGCGCTCTCGACATCATGCTCGGCGGCTATCTCACCGATCTCTTCCGTGTGCGGCATTATCTCGATGCGGCGCGCGGATGACAAATGAGCCGCCGATCTCACATGTCGTCTGGCCGGATGCGCGGCGGATTATCTCGTCGCGCTATCCGCCGGTCGATCTTTTCGAGGACATCGCCGATCCCCGCGATTGGGAATTACTTGCCGCCGCCGAGGCGCGCACCAATCCTCGCATCAATGAAAGCATCGGCCGGCTTGATCTCGTGCCGCCTGAACGACGTGTCGTCGGCGCCGGCGCCAGTTATGTGATGGCGCCATTCGTCCATGTCAGCCCGGAATGGGCGGGGCGGTTTCATGACGGGACTTTCGGCGCCTATTACGCCGCAAGGACATTTGAGACGGCGGTCGCGGAGACGGCCTACCACAAAGGCGTATTCTTCAAGTCCACCGCTGAGGCGCCCGGCTGGTTTGCGCAAATGCGCGAGCTTGTCGGCGCCATCGACAATGAATTCCACGATCTCCGAGGCGAGGCTGCGTTCGAAGGCTGTCTCGATCCGGACAGTTACGGCGCCTCGCAAAACCTGGCGCTTTCGTTACGCGCGGCGGGATCGACAGGCGTCGTATACCCTAGTGTTCGCGACCCAGGCGGAGAATGCGTCGGCGCCTTCTGGCCGGACGTTATCGGATTGCCGGTACAGGGACGCCATCTTGGTTATCACTTTGATGGGGATCGCGTTGATCTCGTCCGGGACGAGGGGAGCGGCGAGGTGTGGCGGCTTGTTTAGGCCGCTGTGCGCGCAATAGCAGACATAAATATATTTACGAGAATTCGAACCTTCCGCCCAAAGCAGACATGAAAATAGTTATGGTCGCGATGAAGCGCTAATGTTCGCTATTCATTCCGATTTCTCATGCCTGTTGCACTATAGCGCGAATCAGACAATCAGCTTTTACTGGGGTATTTTGGGAGCTAATAATGTTTGACGAACCCGGATTCATATTTTGGCCCGTTGGTACGGGCGACTCCACGTCGATCGTCATCGACGACGAAACGATTTTTCAAGTCGATTTGCGCCATTTGGAAAAGTCTGAAGACGATGCTGACGATCATGTTGCGATCGTTGATCGCCTTGTGGAGGAATTGCCGAAAGTAGATGGAAGCCCTTACCTTGCTGCCTTTGGGCTCACGCACCCTGACAAAGATCACATTCAGGGGTTTGAAGAATTGCTTGATCGTGTCGTTATTGGCGAGCTTTGGTTTACGCCGCGCATTTTCCGTGAATACCATGAAGATTTATGTGACGACGCGGTCGCGTTTAAAAAAGAAGCGGACCGTCGAATTGCAAAAATGATCGAGACTGGCGGAAATGCGGAGGCGGGGGATCGATTACGGTTGATCGGATATGACGAGCTTTTGGAGGAAGAAAAGTTCGAGGGATTTCCGCCTGAATATCTCACCGTCCCGGGCAATGCAGTGACCGAGCTCGACGGCGCAGATCGAGTAGGCGCATTTCGCGCCTTTATTCATGCGCCGTTCAAAGACGATAGCGACGGCGAGCGCAACGATACCAGTCTCGCCATGCAGGTCGTTTTAAGCGATGATCCTTCCGAAGGGGGCGCTCTACTGTTCGGCGATCTCAAATACCCGACAATTCGTAAGATTTTTGACGTGAGTAAAGCGGCGGGAAACGAAGATAACCTTGCTTGGAAAATACTGCTTGCGCCGCATCACTGCAGCAAATCCGTGATGTACCAGGATGAGGGTGGTTCCGAAGTCTTGAAACAAGATATCCTTGATGACTTTGAAGCCGCACAGGTCGGTGATGGATTCGTGGTCGCCAGTAGCGAAGCCATCCCGGCGCAAAACAAAAAAGGGGATAACCCGCCCCATGCGAAAGCCAAGGCGCGCTATGAAGAAATCGTCGCGGGAGATTTTCTGTGTACACATGAGGATGGCGAAGCCGGAGAGCCATTAACGTTCAATTGGGGTGATGGCGATATTGTCTATGAAGGTGCCGCCAGTGCTGCAGCCGCAAAAACGGACACCATAGCGGAAGCCATTGACGACGCGCGCGGTGGCGATGCGCCACCCAGCGGAAAAGTCGGATTCGGTCGTTGACATGGAGTGATGGGCAGCTATTAGCGCTCAGTCAGCTACGCGAGATTGTTGGCGCGTCCAAAGGCGATTTCTCAATTGTCGCTATAAACGCTCCGCCTGACGAAAACACGCGGGCGAAGATAGAAGTATCAATTTCCACCAGACATCTCGAAAGAGTTGAGCAAGGATTACCCTTGCGTCCACGCGAGCGATTGATCCTTCAAATTCCACAAGGGTTTCCACTCGATTATCCGGGCGTCGATGCGGCGCACAAACGATTTGCCGATTCCGCGCATGTGCAATGGGGCAGCCATCTTTGTATCTATCGGGCACCAGACATTGAATGGGTGCCTTCGGACGGAATGTATGGTTTTATTGAACGACTGAATGACTGGTTGAAAGCTGGCGCGCTTAATCAACTTGATCCTGACGGCGAACCTTTGCACCCGCCCGTTGCCTACCCCACTTCCCAAGTGCGAATCATCTCGCGCGCAAACGCTCCTGTCATTGAGGCTGGGTCGGCCCACTGGGTCGGTGCGGCTCATCTGATAAGACACCATGATAAACGCTTCGATTTAACGGGATGGTCGCAATTAAGTGATCCCTTTCCTGATCTCGGGGAGCGTAATATTTGTGCAGCGGCCGTACTATTAAACACGCCTATGCCGATGGAATATCCGGACACAGTTTTCAAGCTTGTGATGTCGCTGCATGAGCGCGGCATGCCAATTTCTATTCTGCTGAAACTGTTGCGTCTTTATACGATCCGTCTCGCTGAGGGCGAGGCTCTTTATATGGTGCTTGGCGCGCCGCAAAGGCGACGCGATGTTGGGGGAGCCCTAAAGCAGCATTTAACTGTATGGCGTATTGAGCCGGACGCCGCCCAACATTTGCGCGCTTCTCTAGCCGAAACCGAAGAAGGTGAGGTTGCTGAGCGGGCGTTTATTAAATGGGCTGCAAGCGCTTATACGGAGTGGTGCCGAGTCCATGAGGACCGAGAAGAAGTTACTATCCGTCGTGATACTGGCGCTTCCGCGGAATGGCTTCGTGGCAAGCGGTTATTGCTCTTGGGCTGCGGCGCTCTTGGGTCGTTCATCGGCGAATATCTCGTCCGGGCCGGTGCCGCAACGCTTGATCTTGTAGATAAAGATGTTGTCACGCCAGGAATCCTAGTTCGTCAACTTCACAATGACGACTACATTGCGTATTCAAAAAGCCATTCCCTAAAAAAACGCTTGGAATCTATAAAATTCCCTACTGTCATTAGGCCGCATACCAACAATTTGCGTTATGGCGTGTTTAAACATTTTGATCCTGACGCCTTTGATCTGATGATTGATGCGACTGCTTCTCCGACAGTCGCCTGTATTTTGGAAGAAGAACTAAAGACCTTGGACCAAGCGCCGCCTATCGCTTCGGCTTCTG
>BQJH01000308.1 GCA_021604605.1 Hyphococcus sp. | reverse complement strand
AGGTGAAGAGGATGACGCCGGGGCTTTCCGGATCTGGCGTCGCCGCGAGAATAGTCGGGAAGATCGGTCCGAGCAGCGCCAGCGCCTTGTCGCGCGGTTTAATCTGTTCACGGACGTCTTCGAGATGAATGATCTCAAGTGTTGTCGATAATTCGCTGATCAGGTTTTCAAGCCCGGCAAGCTCAATGAATTTCTTCGCCGTGACGATTTTGGTGACTTGCGCCGCTTTGCAGGCGGCGAGCAGGTTTTTTGATCCGGCGGTGAAGTTCAGCATGGCCGGCACGCGCCCGCGCGACAGTAAGGCGAACAGGGCGATGATCGCGCCGGCGCCAGTGGGCAGCAGAATGCCAACCCGTTCATCTTTCTCGGTCAGGCGCCCCAGCGCGCCGCCGAGCGCGAATGCGCCGCGCGTAATTTCCTGCAGCGAGAGTTTGCGCCCGTCCCCATCCGTGACCGCAAGTTTGTCGGATTTTTCTTTCCGCGCATTATCGAGATAAGCCTGAAAGATCGCGCGCCGCGACCGGCGCTCAATGCGCTTGACCGGATCACCCATACCCTGCCGCCTTCCACCCCAAAGTCTTGTTTTTATGCGTTCCCTGCCGCCAATCTAGGCCAGTGAAGGCGAAAAGGCCAGCAAGACCATAGGGCTAAAGGGCGGCGATCACTCGTTTTCGATTACGCCCCTGGGAATTGTGAGGCGCAAACAAAAACGCCGCCGCCCGGGAACGGGGACGGCGGCGGCAAGAGCGCTTGGGGCGTAGAAGAGCGCTCTCTTGGAGGACAGTCTCTTAGAAGTTGAAACGCAGCCCTGCTTCAACAATCGAAGACCGGTTTTCGACCTCGAAATCAGCGGAGAACAAGCTGGCCTCGACTGAAACATCAGATGTGGCCCGATAGCGATATGCAATCAGCAGGTCGATTGATGGTGAAACTTCGTATGCAACCCCGGCAACGCCCTGATAGGCGAACTCGGTTGCATCGTCCTGAATGATGGGTACGGCAGATGGTGAATAATTGACGTCTACAAACCCAATGCCGACTCCGGCGCCGACGAAAGGCTTCAGTCGGCCAGCAGCATCAAAATCATAGTACGCGTTTACCATAACGAAGGTCGTCGACAAATTCCCCTGACCATCGGCAACCAGATCGCTAACGGTTACGCCGATGTTGGGGGAACCAGTGATCAACACGCCTGCATCCTCACTGGCGAGAGGTATACCGCCAGCGCTAACGCCTTGATGTGTTTCTACGCCATTCTTTTGGTATGCGACTTCAAGTTCGCCGCGAAAAGCTCCGTAGCGTTTACCAAGCGCGCCCGACACGGCAAAGCCGGTGTCAAATTCCGTCCGCCAACCCACTGGTGTTCCGTCGGGGAGGACAGTTCCCGCCGGAATTGAGATTCCTTCTCCGGTTGTGAAGTCGCCACTAAACACGCCGTCATTGTCGGAGTCACCAAGCATTGAAGCGCTGCCGGTCAATGAAACGTAATAGTCGGAAGCGTGCGCTGCGCCAGACAAAGCAGACAACGCCGCCAACGAAATCGCCAACTGCTTAAAAGTAGACATCCTTTGTTCCTTTCCATGTTCGCGTCGCGCGCGAATGCTGAGTTCGTGACCTTTTCAGAAGTGATTGCGCCGCCCGTTCTGCTCGCTCAACGTCGCGGCGCAATCTTGGGCGATTACTTGCTCGGCGGCAGGAGCACAGTGTCGATGATGTGAATGACGCCGTTAGATGCTTTGACATCAGCGGTTGTGACCGTAGCTTTATTGATCATCACAGCGCCGCCTTTCGCTGAAATAGAAACCTTCGCACCATTCACAGTTTTGGCTTCGCTCAGTTTGACAACATCCGCCGCCATCACTTTGCCGGGGACCACATGGTAAGTGAGGATGGCTGTCAGTTTTGCTTTATTTTCCGGCTTCAGCAGTGACTCGACTGTCCCGGCCGGCAGCTTGGCGAATGCTGCATCCGTTGGTGCGAAAACAGTGAACGGACCATCGCCTTTCAGCGTATCGACCAAATCAGCGGCGCCGAGGGCTGCGGCCAGTGTTTCAAATTGGCCGGCGGCGACGGCGGTGTCGACGATGTCTTTTTTCATCGACGCGTGATGTTCGGCGTTTGCTGCGGTGAAAGCCATGCCGAGCGAAGCGGCTGCGGCAATTGCCGTCTTTGTGAAAGTCATTTTCATGGAAAAGCTCCTTGTCCTGTTAAGTCTTCGCCGCTTTCGCGGGCGCCGCTCGTCGGGGTGTCGAGCGCTTGTGGAATTTCATATAAAGAAAATATATTTGAATGATACTAACATTTTCGTGAGATGAATATGATTGTTCTTGACAGTAGAATGCGGGCAAGGCGATTTTCGTGAGATGAAAAAAGGATGCAAAAAATGCTTTCTGACACGCTGACCGAAGGGCTCGACCAGTACGAGATCGGATCGAAGATCCGGGCCCTGCGCCAGAAAAAAGGAATGGGTCTTGTTCAGCTCGGCCAACATTCGGGCCTGTCGACCGCGATGCTGTCGAAAATTGAGCGCGGTCAGAATTTTCCGACCCTGCCCACCTTGCTCCGCATCGCCATGGTGTTTGGCGTTGGCCTTGATCATTTTTTTGCCCAGGATCAGCGTCCGCAAGTTTCGGTCACGCGAAAAAAAGACAGGCTGCAAATGCCGGAGAAGCCGAATTCAAAAGCTCCAGCTTACAGGTTTGAAAGTCTGAACTTCGCCGCGTCAGACAGAAAGGCCGAAGCTTACTTCGCAGAATTTGCGGTTGGCGCCGAAGCGGCTGCGCATCATCAGCATGAAGGTGAGGAGCTGGTCTTCGTGATTAAAGGGCGGCTTACTATCAACATTCATGATACGGATGAAGTGCTTGATGCTGGCGATTCTATATACTTCGACAGTAGTGCGCCGCACAGCTATCAGTGCGCGGGAAGCAAGCCATGCACCGCCATCGTGGTTGTGACGGCGTAACCCTGCACCAGCGCTATAGAGCGCGTTCGATCTCGTCCTGAATGGCGCGGGCCGCCGCCGCCGGGTCTTTTGCGGCGATAATCGGCCGGCCGACGACCAGATGATCGGCGCCGGCGGCGATGGCGTCAGCAGGGGTGACCACGCGTTTCTGGTCGTCGGCGCTTGCGCCTTTCGGCCGGACGCCGGGCGTCACGATGGTTAGCGCGTCGCCAAACCGCGCCTTGATCGCAGCCGCTTCTTTTGCTGACGCGACGACGCCGTCGGCGCCGGCTTCGGCAGCGAACTCCGCGCGTTTAAGAACAAGGTCAGCAACCGCCATGTCGATGCCCATTTTGGAAAGGCTCACCTGATCGAGGCTGGTAAGTACAGTGACGGCGAGAATTTTAAGGCGCTTATCGTCGCCGCATCCGGCGACGGCGCCTTTCAATACGTCGGGTTCGGCATGCACGGTCAGGAAATCGCCGCCGAGTTTCGCAACGCTTTTAACGCCGCGCTCCACTGTCGCGCCAATATCGTGAAACTTGAAATCGAGAAAGATTTTCTTGCCTTGGTCCGAAAGCCGTCTTGCAAGATC
>BQJH01000307.1 GCA_021604605.1 Hyphococcus sp. | reverse complement strand
GCGCACGGCGCTGATTAGCGGGGTCTCATCATAGAGAGCCGCCAGATCAACATCCGCCCCCAGGCCGATGAGTTTGTTGACATAATTTGTTGAGCCCACATTGACGGCGGCGATTAACGGCGTTCCATCTCCGTATAAAACTGCGTTGATGTCAGCGCCGGCGTCGATCAGTGCATCTGCAGCGTTCCAGTTTTCGTCGGCAATAGCGGCGACAAGAGATCGGCCAAGGTTTTCTGCATCTGTTTTGGCGGGCGCCTGCGTTTCTGAAACTGACTGAGTGACCCCAACATAATCGATCGCGATGCGCGGGGCAGCGGCGGCGGCGCAAATAGTCACTGTTGTCATGGCGGCGCCAGCGAGAAGAATGCGTGTGACAGGAAGCTTTTTAGTAGATGTATAATCTTGTGACATGAGCCTTGTTACCCTTTGTTTGAGATCGGATGGAGAACCTGTGGCCGCTAGGGCGGCGTGGTGTGTTGCGCCGTCGCGGTTTTTTATGGCCCGCTCGGCGTAATCAACCAGAGAGCGTGCATAGAGTTCCGGGTTGCCTTCGCTGGCGATGGCGCTGTCGTCACACGCCATCTCCCGGTTTTTGATGATGCGTGTGCGTATCTTCCATAGGATGGGGTTCCACCAGAAAACACACAAGGTGAGCGCTTCGGCAAACGAAAAGAACAGATCGCCGCGTTTAATGTGCGCGAGTTCATGGGCGATAGCGCTTTGTGTTACCGCGCCGTCAAGCTTGGTCAACGCCGCTGCCGGGAGGATGATGGCGGGGCGAAACAACCCTGAGGCTATCGGCACGGAAAGGTCCGGGTGGGTGCGCAAGGATATGTTTTTGGGGAGACGGGCCATCTGGTCGGAGGCCTTGGTCGGCGAGCTTTCCCACCGCACGCGGGCAATCGCGAAGGCGTCGCGAACAAGCAACATTGTCCGCCAGGCGGTCCCCGAGAGCCATATGATGATCGCGGCAATAAACAGAGTTTTGGTTAGATTGACCGAATTTGCGGGCGGGATTGGAGGCGAGAGTGTCGTCGGCGCGACGGAACCGGTTGTTGCCTGAACGGGGGCCATCGTTTCAATGGTCGCCGGCGCTTGCGGTTGGATCGTTTGCAGAACGGATAGGGTCGCGCCGCCCGGCGCAAAAGTCGCGAGGGGCGACAATACGGAAAGGAAGAACGCCGCCGTCCAAAGGCCGGTGCGCGCGGCGGCGTTATCAATCTTGAAATATTTTATCACCGCCCATGTTGTTCCGGCGAACAAAAGGGAAAGGCAGATTGTGTTCATCAGAAAAATCATTGTCGAGGTCATTTTGACTTTCCTTTTGTGCGCGGGCTGTTGGTCAGTTTTTTCAACTGCTCAAGTTCCGTTGGATCAATCGCTTCTTCTTCGAGAAGATATTGCGCAAAGGCGTTCTTTGAGCCGCCGAAGAACCGTGACACCAGATGGTCGAACGCTTCGTGGCGCGCATCCGTTTGCGAGACAGCGGGTTGATAAATATGCGCGCGGCCTTCGCGCCGGAAGCTGACATATTTTTTCTTGTGGAGAATGCCGAGGATAGTGAGCACGGTGTTGTAAGCGACGCCATGATCTTTCTCGAGATCATCGACAACATCGCGGACACTGGCTTCCCCGCGCGCCCATAAGGCTTGCATTACGCGTTGTTCCGCTTCGGTGAGGGTCTTGGATGAGGGTCTGGCCATGCTTAGTCCTAATGAATTAGTTATAAGCTATTCGGCATAATCACTGGAGTCAACTAATTAATTAGGTGTTTGTCGTGCGAGGCAACCATTTCGTCGTGTTGTCGCTGTCAGCTTGTTCCGTAAAAAACCAACCTTATGAATACAACGTTGTGTACCGACACTTCTAAGTCTCGTATGATCTAAGGGCTGCACCATCAGGAACAAAAATGCGCCTTACACAATATGCACCACTTTTTGGTCTGTTCTTACTGATCAGCAGCTGTGCAACTACATATAACAACACGACCGATGTTTTGTCGTATGAGGGTGTCCATATTCCGGTGAACGGAGCCCTAATTTTTGAACCGTGCGACTCCACTGAGTCTTGGGGAGTGATTGTGTCTCCAGAATATAAAGCGGAATTTGAGACAACAATTGCGAGCCTACATGATGAATGGCTTGAACAGCAAAAACGATTGACAGGAAGTGGCGCAGCTTTATTTCCCTATTACTTTCTAGAGGTTGAAGCGATATTGTCCGGGCTCAGTTGGAGCCATCGACAAGACAATCTAAGAAGAAGGCTGCGTATTACAAAAATTACCGAGGCACACTTAGCAACTGGTGACGAGCAGGGCCGATGTGTGAGCAAGAATTGGTCTCGTAAGTTTTTCGGACCTAGAATCATTAGGCGGCCTAACTTTTGAAGCTGGAGCAAAGCCTGCGCTAACCCAATGTGTAGACTGTAATCGGAGGCATGTTCACATGCGAGGAGAAATATTACTCAGCGGGTTTCGCGCTGCTCGACACGCTGACCAGTTTCCACGCGCCGGTTGATTTCGACCAGACTTGCGTGCCGCCGCCTTTCGCGGTGATGGCGTCGCCTGACGTCAACACAATTTCCGCTTCATATTCATTGACGAGGACGGCGTTGGCGCGATCTATTACGGTGATTTTCACATTGTCGAAACTGAGCGACTTGTACTCTTTTAAATACGCGGTTTGTGCCAGGTAAGTCGTTTTAAACGCATCGAATGTGTGGGTCACCGTGCCGTCTTCGTTGAGGCTGGTGTATTTTTCCGTGTCGAAATAACTGAAATATTTATCATGGTCTAACGCCAGCACCGCATCGACGAGACCGTCGAATGATTGAGTGACCGCTGATTTAATTTCTTCACGTTCTGCTTGCGTCAGTGTTTGCGAGTTCTGACTGCACGCGGTCAGTACAAGGAAGGCGGCCATGGCTGCGCCGAGCAACGCGGATTGAAGTCGCAAGTGAGGGAGGGTCATTTTATCGTCTTCTTCGCCGTCTTCGTTCATTGCCGTCCCGGCGCACCCGGTCAAATCCGTTCGAAACATCAGAGTAGAAACGCAACAGGGCCGGTTCAGAGGAATAGGTGACTGCCGGATAAGCGCCGTCCAGCTGTTCAAGGGGCAGGCCTTGGTGCGCGGAGATCATAAACTCTTTCCAGATCATCGCCGGGATTGATCCGCCGGTGACTTTTTCCATCGGCCGATAATCATCATTGCCGACCCAGACGCCCGCGGTAATTTGCGCCGTGTACCCCACAAACCATGCGTCGCGCCAATCGTTCGTGGTGCCGGTTTTACCGGCCGCGGCGCGTTTGCCCAGATTGGCGCGTCGGCCCGTGCCGGAATGCATGACCTGATAAAGGAGATGGTTCATGTCTTTCGCCGCTCTTGGGGTCGTGACGCGAACCGGTTCTTTATGTTCATGTTGAAAAAGCACGTCGCCGTCGCGTGTCTCAATTTTTTCAATGGCGTAAGTGTCCGGTTTCACGCCGCCGCGCGCGAAGGGGAGATAGGCGCCGGTTAAATCTTCCAGCGTCACATCAACAGCGCCG
>BQJH01000306.1 GCA_021604605.1 Hyphococcus sp. | reverse complement strand
GCCAAACATTTATTCCCGTTTTACAAATAACCTTGTCTTGAGGAATGGGCTGGATGACTCTGAGAAGCTGTTATTTACTCACAAGGTCGCAATTACAAATATTCTCGCCATCCCGCGTGAACAATTTCCGGGAATCGTAGCAGCATATATTGATGCCGATACAAACGACGATGGCAAAATCGATGAAAACGATGACACCAAAGTAAGACTATTTCGTTTTGATCAAGAAAACGCAGTCGATATTTCGTTCACAGGACGTTTTATTTCATTCAACGCGCTGAAACCTAGCGATGGCGTTTTCAGTTTTACGACCTATCTCGATTTAAGCAAAAATGGTGAAGCTGATTACGACCGTGAGCCCCGACGCGCTTTTGAAGTGGACGTGGAAAGCGGGGCAGTTCGTCCTTTGTTGAGCGATGATACAGTATCGGCGCTTCAAACCATTATCGACGGGCCAGCTGGCGGTGAATAACCCTCACCACTCGAACGTCTCCAGATGGGCGCGGAGATGGAACACGGTCGGGAATTTTTTCAGGATCAAGTCGGAGCGCAGCCCGAGGCATATCTCGCGGATCGCGGCGGGCTGCTTCTTGTAGTGCTCGCGCCCGCCGACCAGATCATAAAGCAGCCGCACCACGCAGAGTATGTCGGCGCGGCGCTCCGTCGCCGGGGTGCGGCCCCAATCGTGGAAGTCGATCGTGCGCAGGCGAAAGAACACGCCGGTGCGCTCCACAAAGATGTTGCCTTTGTGAAGGTCGCCGTGAAACTCCTTGCGGGCGTGGATTTCTTCGAGCCCCACCACCAGCGCATGAATAAGGTTCAACGCCTCAAAGGGCGGCATGCGCTTGCCGCGATATTGCTTCAGCATGTCGTCGAGAATGGCGCCGCCGAAATATTCGGAGATCAGGCAATAGATGAAGCGGTCGTTGATCCAGACTTCTTCGGCGTGAAGATAGTTGATGACGATGGCGCAGTCGCGCAACGCATCGAGCTTGCGCGCGTAGCGCACGAAACTCTTGGCGATCTCCGCCTTTGACTGGAAATAGAGCTTCGCCGCGCGGGTGAGGCCTGTGGACTTCTCGCGGATTTTGTAGACCTCACCTTCGGTGCCGGAACCGATGCGCTCGATCACATCATAGCGCCAGGTCAGGCTGTCGCCTTTGGAAAGGTCGAAGGTTTTGGGCGTCGCAGGCATATGGCTGCAAAGCTCGCATTTTTTGCATCAGCCGAAAAGCTAAACCAGCAAAAATGCACTGGCGGTTGAAAACTAAACCACCTGAATATCAAGGTCGTTAAGAAGACCAAGCGCTTTTTCTAAGCGACCGTCTTCTGCCTTAGAGCCCTTACGCCGCAATAACTCTTTGCGCCAGTCACCCACTTTCTCAACAAAGGCAAGCCAGTGAATTGTAGCAGCCAACTCTAAAATGACACCAGTTTGGCTTTGCAAATAAGAAAGGGTCTGCCTAGCTTTATCCATAGGCAACCCTCCAAGGCGATCCGAAGAGGTTGGCACGACAGCGTGGGATACCTTGAAAACGCTATACGGAACACCGTCACTAAAACGTCGCCTTGATTCTTCCGCAACATCATCAAACGCAACAGCAATATCTGTGCTTGACGCAAGATCAGAAGAATAAGGGCCGTAGTGATGGTAATCAAACGAATACCCGCTCTCCAAGCCCAACTGATCCAGAAGATAAATCATCTTCTGGAGGCGAATTTTCCCAACAATTTCGCCTCCAGAAGCCGCAATAACGTCTTTCACTTCAATTGACATAATTCACCTCCTAATCCCCTCAAGAGTCTCACAAGCCTTCCGATGGTCTGATTCTTCCAGAAAATAGTACCGTAAAAACCGCCGCTTTTGCTCGGAGCCAACAATAGTTGCATCCTTAAAATTTGTTATTTCACGAGGATGTTTATCTGGCAGTTGTATCATTAGCCGTTTTTGCGCCTTTGTATCATCAGCACCTATTTCACCATAAAGAGTTAGAAGCGCTTCATCTCGAAAGACCGAAAGGCCGAGTTGCTCGCGAAACTTCTCGTCAAGCATGTGCTGGGCCCTACGCTGAAGTTCGCTATCATCTGGAAACTGGTTTTGGATATCGATTGCCAGCATTTTTTTGCGCGATCTTATCCTTGACGCTAAAGTCGCAAGCCTTGCATCTGGAGCCCTCTCAAGCCTCTCTATCACTCCCCAAATAACAGTATCGTCCAGCTTTAAATAAATGGACAACGACTCCCCGTCTGGACAGAGGAACCGGACAAGGGGCTCATCCTCGCTCAAACCTAACTGATCAAATGCTTTAGCCTCTGCAAGTTCCGCAATCCGCGAGTAAAGTGCAGTGAGCAGCTGCTCGATGCCGCGCGTGGTTTTATGAAAATAAACATTCGTATAAAGACGATAACGCGAAAGAAGAAAATCCTCCGCAGCATCGCGCGCCTTGTACCCCAAGCAAAAACTATGAGAGTAAACCGAATCACCGCCATCTTCGCTGGGTGGTGAAACATCAATGCTTGCAACACGAACATTGTCGAGAAGCCAGCTAAAATCAAAAACGCCGCTTCCTGCGCCAGTCATAACCCGATCGCGCTGAAGGTAATCAAGCCGATCCGCGTCAAATGAGCTTGAAACGATAGAATGATACATGTCTGAAGGTATTTCAGCGCGAAGCAAATCGGCGATACGCTTTGCCGAACCCTCGCTCCAGTTTTCTAGAATAGGGAAAATGCAGCCTTCCGGATTCTCTATAATCTCGGCAGTCCAAATCTCGTGTTTCTTAATTTTTGCAATCCCACGGCGCTTAAAGATGCTCTTTCTCGCCTCTTCAAACGCGTGGCTGAAAGGACCATGACCGATATCGTGAAGAAGTGCGGCAAGAAGAGCAATCTTACCTTTTTCTTGATCATAATTTCCTTCTACACGACCGAAATCAATCTCGCGCTGAATTAACCTCAAAAGCTGCCGAGCAACATGAAAAACGCCTACTGAATGCGAAAACCTAGTATGCGTGGCACCGGGAAATACAAACTCAGAAACACCCAGTTGTTTTACACGCCTTAGCCGCTGAAATTCAGGGGTTTCCAAAAGTGCCCACGCAAGTTGATCGATTTCATCATTTTCATCGAAAACAATGAGATCGTGGATAGGGTCACGGATGCGCTGTGTCTTAGGCATAATAGAACATAATAGGAACAAAGCATGATTTGTCAATCAAGTCAAGCTATTGAAACTAATGCCCTTCATCCACGCCTACCCCGTCTTCGTGAACAGCTCGCGGCCGATCAACATGCGCCGCACTTCCGAGGTGCCGGCGCCGATCTCGTAGAGCTTCGCGTCGCGTAAGAGGCGCCCCGTCGGGTATTCATTAATATAGCCATTGCCGCCGAGCAGCTGGATCGCATCAAGGGCGACCTGTGTCGCTTTTTCCGCCGCAAACAAAATACACCCCGCCGCATCCTGACGCGTGGTCTCGCCGCGGTCGCAGGCTTTCGCCACCTGATAGACGTAAGACTTCGCGGCGTTGGTGGTCACATACATATCGGCGAGTTTGCCCTGC
>BQJH01000305.1 GCA_021604605.1 Hyphococcus sp. | reverse complement strand
CAAAACCGTTCGGCGCGAGACAACTTCCTGACGTTCGGGATCATGGGTATTGAAGGACGGCATCTATCCCTCCACCAAGACGCGATGATGCAGCTGCCCGAAGGCGATGCCGAAAAGTGGATAGATCAAAACTGTCGCCGCCATCTGACCCAGAAGCGTGCGGACAGGCAAAAGAACACCGGACATCAAACTCATTACAAGCCACACCATAAGGCTTACACCGCCAGCGACCAAGGCAAATCCGAGCCAAACCACTTTTTGTTCGCGCCCATGAAAATACGCACGCTGCGACATCACAACAAATTGTGTGACAAGGTAAACCACCGCCCACAACCCAAGCGGGCCGCCGGTTAACAGGTCTTGTAAAATCCCGATAAAAAAGACGCTGACGGAAGGGAGATAATCCGGCGCATATATTGACCAGAAAAAGACGACCACAAGCGGGATGATCGGGGTCGGGCCAATCCCTTCAAACAAACGCAATGGGAGGGCCAGAATGATCACGCCGATCATGCCGAGGAGCATTGGCGTCGTCGCCTTTAATATCCCCAGAAGATTTTCTGCCCGATAACCCATACTTTTCCTTCGGCGTATCTTTAGCGCCGGTCGATATAAATCTTAGCCCTCTGCGGGCGCGCCTGCCTCTACGGTCTCGTCTTGAATAGCGGCTTCATCAGACCCGTCCGCATCAACCGTTGGAAACTCATAATTGATGATGCGGACAATGCGCGTGCGCGCATAATTGGTATAAAGATCAACCAGAATATCATCATTGCGCCCCTGCCCGGTAATCACGCCAACCGGAAGGCCGCGCGGCAAAACACCGCCAGCACCAGACGTTAAAACTCTTTGGCCGGGGGTGATTTCAATATCGTCAGACCCCTCGGTGATCGAGATTGAGGGTTTGTCGCGGGTTTTGCCGATAAGCAGCCCTTCAACATTGGCGCCGTCAATATAGACCGGCACCCGGCTTTGAATGTCTGTCAGCAGCAAGACACGCGAAGCGCGCGATCCCGTATCAACGATGCGCCCGACAAGGCCATTGTCATCCACGACCGCCTGGCCGACTTCAACATTTTTACCGCGCCCGGCATTGACGATCATGGAGCGGGCAAACGCATCATTGGCCTCACCAATGACATGAGCATCGATCGGCTGTGCGTCCGGCGGCGCTTGATAGGTTTGCAAACCTTCATATGAAGAAACAATCCTGCGCAGTTCAAGCGCTTCATCCATCCACTGGCGAAGCTCTGCATTTTCTTCGCGCAAGGCTTTGTTCTGTTCCAGGACATTAAAATAATCGCCGACATTGCCGAAGACGTCATTGATATAACCAACCGGCCCGGAGAAAATCGCGAGAACGGGCGCGGTGGCGTCTATAACGCCTTCACGGGCTTTTTGGAAAACGGAAGCTTGCGCAGAATAAAGGCTCGACAGAAGCAAAAGGGACGAAACAAGAATCAGTAAGATCAGTACAAAGCGGGAATTTACCCTACGTCCTAATCCCTCTCTCCTGTCTTGCCCTAAAAATTCCATACCTCATTAAACCGCGGCGCTTTAAATTGCTGATGTCAGGACGCCGCGCATTGCTTTGGTGTTTTCCAAGGCAGCGCCGGTGCCGAGCGCCACGCAAGACAAGGGATCGTCGGCGACCGAGACCGGCAGCCCTGTCTCATCACGCAGCACTTGATCGAGATTTTTGAGCAGTGCGCCCCCGCCAGTCAACATAATTCCGGTATCGACGATATCAGCAGCAAGTTCAGGCGGTGTCGCTTCAAGCGCCACTTTGACGGCTTCGATAATCTGGCTGACAGGTTCGGCCAAGGCTTCAGCAACTTGTGCTTCCCCAATGCGAACCTCTTTCGGTACGCCATGCATAAGGTCGCGGCCTTTAATCTGGATCGTTGTGCCAGACCCTTCGGTCGGGATCATCGCGGAACCAACCTCTTTCTTGATCCGTTCAGCAGACGCCTCACCGATCAGGAGATTATACATCCGGCGGATATAGCCGATAATCGCTTCGTCCATCTTGTCGCCGCCAACCCGGACAGAACGGGAATAAACGATCCCGCCCAAAGACAGAACGGCGACCTCTGTGGTGCCGCCGCCAATATCAACAACCATGGAGCCGGTTGGATCGGTCACCGGAAGGCCGGCGCCAATCGCGGCCGCCATCGGTTCTTCAATCAATTCGACTTTGCGCGCACCAGCAGAAAGCGCTGATTCCTGGATCGCCCGACGCTCCACCGCCGTCGCCCCGGAAGGCACACAAACCACAATACGCGGGCTCGCGAAGGAGCGGCGATTGTGAACCTTGCGGATGAAGTGCTTGATCATCGCTTCAGCAACTTCAAAGTCTGCAATGACGCCATCACGCATCGGGCGGATCGCTTCGATCTCACCCGGTGTCCGGCCAAGCATTTCCTTGGCTTCATTACCCACGGCGCGCACCAGTTTGCGGCCCGAGCGCGTCTCAATCGCTACAACTGATGGTTCGTTAAGAACAATGCCGCGACCTTTGACGTAGACCAGCGTGTTCGCGGTGCCGAGGTCGATGGCCATATCTGCTGACAGCATGCCGAATAATGTGGAGAGCATGAGAAAAATCCTATTCGCCGAGAAGTGAAAGTACTAACGGCGTTTTATCCTTAATGCGTTCCTAAATCGTCAACAAAGCCCCAGAAAACCAGAACCAAGCCACAAGAAACTTGCGTTTAATCCAATTCGGCGGCGGCGATATTTACTTCTTAACAAGATTCTTGAACCGTCACCCAGAAATATGCCCAACGGGGATAAAAGCTCACCAAATCAATCGACCGTTTCCTGCGCACGCATGCGCCGATAAATCCACCGCACCAGCACCATAAAACCAATCCACGCCGCCAAAATCCCGGCAATAATGGCCAGATCGAGCGGCTCACGGCTGGTAAAGAAATCCACAACACCGCCAATGCCATCCTGAAAGATGCTGGCGCTGGGCGCCATAGCCCCCAAGAACGCAATCACCAGTATTTTCGGGATGATGCCGATCGCTGTCCCTGTCCAGTATTTCCAGATGGGAATATGTGCGGCGCCCGCTGCTGCATTGACCACAATAAACGGCGCCGACGGCACCACCCGGATGAGACCACTGGCGACCACCCCATGATGGGAGAGAAAATTGATGGTGCGCTGCACCCTCTCGCCCCCAAAACGGCGCATCCACCGACCGCCCAGAAAATGACCAAGGCCGAAGGTCATGGTGGCGCTGACCATGGTCGCAACCCACGAGTAAAAGGCCCCGTTTTGGGCGCCGAAAACCAGGACCGTCCCGGCAATCAAAAATGTCTGAGGAAAACCGGTTAGAGCCAGCAGGCTGAAAATCGAGATCACGCCAATAATCGCCCAAGGAGAATTCGACGCCGCCATCATCAGGCGGCTCAGTTGGCCTTCCTGATCCAAATTCAGCCATTGCTGGCCAAACAGAAACATGAAAATAACAAAGACAATCAGTAGGATCGACACCGCAAGCGAGGTAATCGCTTTAGCATCCAGAGAACCCAGGAATTGCGTCAGCCGACGCA
>BQJH01000304.1 GCA_021604605.1 Hyphococcus sp. | reverse complement strand
ACAATAAAAAGCGCAAGCTCCCCTATTCCTGGGAATTGATCGAGATTGACGACACACTGATCCCCATCAACACGACCAATCCCAACAAGATCGGCCATGATGCGATTGAGGCCGGAATGATCCCTGAACTGACCGGCTATGAGACTATCCGCCGGGAAGTGAAATATGGCGAGAACAGCCGCATCGACCTTCTCCTCGACGGGGCGAAGTCCAATCGCAAGGGCCGTGACAAACCCTGCTATGTGGAGATTAAAAACGTTCACCTCTCCCGCGAAAAAGGCCTTGCCGAGTTTCCCGATTCGGTAACCACGAGAGGCGCCAAGCACCTTGCCGAGCTTAAAAATGTCGTGGCCGAGGGCAATCGCGCCCTTATGCTCTTTGTGGTCCAGCGCGGGGATTGTAACCGTTTCCGTCCAGCCGTAGACCTCGACCCTGCCTACGCCGCCGCCCTCACCGACGCGGCAGAAGCCGGTGTTGAAACTTTGTGTTATGATTGCGAAGTTACCTTAAGCGAGGTAGTTCTGAGAAAACCGCTGGAAATAGAATTGCCATGACTGAACTTGCCCCTTCTGGTGCTGAAGATCTCGATATCCGCACCGACGACATCAAACTGCATGGGCGCGAGGCGTTTGAAGGGATGCGCAAAGCGGGAAAGCTCGCCGCTGAATGCCTCGACATGCTGACCGACAAAGTAGAGCCGGGCAAAACCACCGCTGAACTTGATAATCTCGTGCGAGAGATGGTGCTCGACAATGGCGCCCTCTCTGCAACGATCGGCTATCGCGGTTATCGTCACGCGACCTGCATTTCACTCAACCATGTCATCTGTCACGGCATTCCCGGCCCGAAGCCAATCAAAAAGGGCGATATCATGAATATCGACGTGACGGTCATTGTTGATGGCTGGCATGGCGACACCAGCCGGATGTATTATGCCGGTGAACCGAAGGTGAAAGCGCGTCGCCTCGTCGAGACAACACATCAAGCGCTGATGGCTGCAATTGATGTCGTCAAGCCCGGCGCAACGCTCTACGATATTGGCCGCACCATTCAAACCATTGGCGAGGGTCAGGGGTTTTCTATCGTCCGTGATTTTTGCGGTCATGGCTTAGGCCGTGTTTTTCACGATGCGCCGAATGTTGTTCACTATGCAGAATATAAAGACCGCTGGGGCGGCGTCCACAAAGCGCCAGACACCGTGCTGCGCGAAGGTATGATCTTCACCATCGAACCGATGATCAATGACGGCAAACCAGATGTGAAACTGTTGAAAGATGGTTGGACAGCTGTATCGCGGGATAAATCTCTCTCAGCGCAGTTTGAGCATTCCATCGGCGTCACAGCAGACGGCGCAGAGATTTTCACCAAATCACCCAAGGGCCTCGACTGCCCGCCCTATAGTTGATGTTATTCAGAATATGCCATCTTAGTCCTCCGATGCCGCCGATGGCCTCAAGTTCCTTTATACTCGCTCATTCCCGCGAAAGCGGGAATCCATGTAATATAGTTTTTGGATTCCCGCTTTCGCGGGAATGAGTGGTGGATTTTATTGATGTCGTCACAATCTGCTAACTCATCCACTCACACCACCGGCCATCGCGAGCGCCTGCGCGCGCGATTTAAAAAAGCCGGGGTGGACGGTGTTCAGGATTATGAACTTCTGGAACTTGTCTTGTTTCGGGCGATCCCCCGCCGGGATGTTAAGCCTCTCGCCAAAGAATTGATCAATGTTTTCGGTGGGTTTTCACAGACCCTCGCCGCCCCTATAGAAAGACTCACTGAAATCAAAGGCGTTTCGGATAACGTCGCGCAGGAGTTAAAAATCGTTCACGCCGCCGGGGTTAAGCTGGCGCAGGAACGCGTTCTAAAGCGCGCTGTCCTTTCTTCATGGGGTGACCTTCTCGCCTATTGCCGCGCGGCAATGGCGGATGAGAAGACCGAGCTGTTTCGCATTCTGTTTCTTGACAAGAAAAATATTTTGATCGCCGACGAAGTCCAACAGCGCGGCACCGTCGATCACACGCCGGTTTATCCACGTGAGGTTGTGAAGCGCGCGCTGGAACTCGGCGCCTCGGCGATCATTCTTGTCCACAATCATCCGTCGGGAGACCCAACACCGTCGCGCGCGGATATAGACATGACTCAACAGATCATCAAAGCGGCGGCCGCGCTCAACATTCGTGTTCATGACCATTTAGTCATCGGCCATAAACACCACGCCAGCTTCAAAACGCTGGGATTGATGTAACCCCAGCGTTCTTCTTTTCCTAAAACGGCAGTTCCAGAAAGTTCGGCAAGGGAAGAATGATCTCGTCCGATGCGATCTCTTCGTCGCGCATGAACTGCTGGATCGTTTCTGTCACCTTTGGCGAACTCATGAAAAGGTTATGCCCCGCATGAACAACCGTAACCGTCGTAACATCGCTCAATCCCGCCACCGCTTCCTGTTGCGCCTGCGGATAGGTTCGTCCGTCGAGCGTGCCCGTCAACAACAAGGTTGGGACATCGCTCACCGGCGCTTCACGAAACGCATCGCCAAGGTCCAGTCCGCCAAGGACACCGCGCACATGTGGCATCGGATAATTAAGATAATCAGCCAGTAAAGATGTCTCAGCTTGTTTATTGACCAATGCCAGACGTTCCTCACTGATACCCGACGCAACATCCATCGCCAGAGACATACCGCGCCAGGATATTGGCTCATCCAGATCATAGAAGCGTTGTACAAGGGCTGTAAGGAGTTGATAGTCGCCGGCGCCCATTGAACCGTAAAGGGCAAGCAAAATCGCAGCGCTTTGTGGGTCAGAGATCAGGCCAGACGACACCTGCTGCATATCCCTTTTCGTGATTAGGAGTTGCGTGGCCTCACCATTTTCCTGCGGGATTTCGAGCGACACCGGCTCAGCCTCAAGCTTCGCATGAAGGGCGCGCATCATGCCTTTGATATCCGGGTAAAGCGCTTTTGCTTCCGGCTGCATGTTCACGGCCGCCTGTAAGCGGTCAAAATAGGCGTCGGTTCGCGCAGGCAATTTTACGGTTTGATCAAGCCCTTCGGCGCTTGAAAGGACCACCCGATGGATACGGTCTTCCATTTGCTTTAGTGCAGCGAACGCCAGATGACTGCCATAAGATGTTCCCCACAGGGTAATTTTTTCGGCGCCAAGATGTTTTCGCAGATCATCAAGGTCATGGGCGTTTTGAACCGTCGTGTATCCGGCAATGTCGACGCCTTCATCACGCCAGAAAATTTCGCACTCATCGATCGCGGAGCGCTGGAGGGCAATATAATCCTTATCGCTCAGCGCCTGCGCAGTAACTTTCGAGATACTTGAGACACAACGTGATGGCCCATCAGAATCCCCTGTACCACGCTGATCATAGGCAATCACATCGCCAAATTCACGCATGGCCATAAACAGGGCGAAACGCCGGTATTTTGCTGTGGAAACGCCGGATCCACCCGGCCCGCCAGCAAGATAAACCACAGGGTGACCCGGATTTTCACCTGTCGCTGGAAAACGCACATAACGGATCGTTATCTCCCGGCTATCCTTGGCGTTGCGGTTTTCAGGAACGATAAATTTCCCCTTAAAC
>BQJH01000303.1 GCA_021604605.1 Hyphococcus sp. | reverse complement strand
GGCGCATTTACCACAAGCAAAGGAGTAACGGTTTACTTCCAGCCCGCCCTCGACCTGTGCTAGGCCGTTTCATCTGGAGCGCAATTTAACTGGCTCGCGCCATAATGAAAGCCCGCCTGATTGAATAGCCTAGACAAATATCTGTTGCGCCAGAATTTCGCGCCCCTGATGTTCATTCTGCTGGTGGTGACTGCCATCGTCTGGATGACGCAAAGCCTTCAGCGCGTTGAAATTCTGGTTGAATATGGTCAGGGTTTTGGGGTCTTCTTATTCTTGAGCCTGTTGATCATCCCCAGCCTTCTGGCTTTGATCATCCCGTTTGCTCTTTTCGGTTCAACGATTTACGCACTTCACCGGCTACATTCGGACAGTGAAATCGCTGTTATGTTCGCCGCCGGGGTCAGCAAATGGCGCTTATCGGCGCCAATTCTCTTCATCGCCTTTGTCGGCGCCCTCGCGACTTTTTACGTGAATGTTGATATGATGCCGCGTAGTTACCGCGTATTGAAGCAAAGTATCGCCGACATCCGCTCTGATTTTGCAAGCTCAATCATTCGCGGCGGTGAATTCAACCGATTTGTCGATGGTTTTACGATCTACGTGGATGACGCTCGGCCGGGCGGCCAGTTTACCGGCCTTCTCGTTAGCGATTACCGCAATGAAGATGATCCCAAAATCTATATGGCTGAGCGGGCTATTTTGATTGATGGTGAAAGCGGACCCATGTTGTTTTTACGAAACGGCAATGTCCAACGCATTTCCAAAGAAACCAAGGAAGTCGACATCATTCGTTTTGAAGAGTTGGCAGTCAATATTGAAAACTACCGGGACAATACGAACGAATTGGTTCTGGAGCTAACTGAACGATATCCCCATGAGCTGCTTAACCCTGATCTGTCCAAGCCATACGATCGCGCGAATGCGGGCAAATTAATCGCTGAGGGGCATTCCAGATATGCCGCACCGCTTTATGCTTTTGCATATGTGCTTATTGGCCTTTATGCGATGATTGGCGGGCCTTATAATCGGCGCGGCTATATCTTGCGAGCAGTTGCGGCGAGCGTCGCAATTTTCGCCATTCGCATCCTCGGCTTCATCACGCAAGGCTTTGTCGAAACATCCGGTGGATACTGGATGCTCTACGCGATTCCAGGCAGTGTCATCATCGTCTTTACGATTTTGCTATTCGCTCCCTCGTCTTTCAGGAAACGCAAGCAACCTGTTGAAGGTCAATCATAATGCCGCCGCCCACACTCTTTAAATATATCGGCGAACGCGCACTGATCGGCATTGGCGGGTTATTGGTCATTCTTCTCAGTCTGGTGCTCTTAACTGATTTGATTGAAAATATGCGTTTCATTAGCAAGCTTTCCGAGGGTGATTTCAACCTCGCGGTGACGCTTACATTGTTACGAGCGCCGTCCCTTACACTCGCATTGTTTCCTTTCGTCTTTTTGTTCGGATCAATATGGGCATTCTATCAGTTGAACCGGCGCTCTGAATTGGCTGTCATGCGATCTGCCGGCCTGTCGATTTGGCGTCTGCTTGGTCCCGCAGCGCTCATCGCTGCTTTCACGGGCGTTGTGATCATTACTGTCATCGATCCTGTTTCGTCAGGAATGCTCGCCTATTCCGAGCGCATTAAAAATATCAAACAAGGCAAAGATCGAAATTTGATGCGCGTCTTCGATGACGGCATTTGGCTCCGCCAGCAAGACGCCAGAATGCAGATCCTGATCAATGCAAAAACAGTCGATCGCGACACCAGCGCCCTCAAAGAGATTACCGTCTGGCGATTTGGCCCAACCGGTTCATTTATAGAGCGGATTGATGCTGAAGAAGCTGTCTTATCCGGGCGCACCATGGAGATGCGAGATGCACGCTTAACCCCGATTGACAGTCTACAAACACGGCAAACACCAGTTTATGCAATCCGCACCTCCCTGAAACCTGAAGATTTGCGTGACCGTATTGCGAAGCCTGAAACCATCTCTCTTTGGGCGTTGCCGAACTTTATCATTCTGGCTGAAGCCGCAGGTCTAAAAACCGTCCGATACCACATGCGTTTCCATGACCTTTCCTCGACGCCGCTAAAGCTCCTAGCCATGGTATTGATCGCAGCGGCATTTTCATTGCGGCCGCTCAGAAATGGTGGGATTTTCTATCTGGTGTCATTTTCGATCGGTTCTGGCTTTCTGCTTTACGTATTGTCGGAAATATCAAAAGCTCTTGGCGAATCAGAGCTCGTCCCGGTGGCTCTCGCTGCATGGACCCCCGCTCTCGTCGCATCGCTGGCCGCGATCACAACCTTACTGCATTTTGAGGACGGATAGCCGATCTTCTCACCGCTCTGGCTGGACGGCGCGGCGCGGCTGATTTATCTGTAATCTTCGCGCAATCTTTCTGATTCGCTAGTTCTAAGGAGTTATTGTTGAAGCGCAATCGCCGCATAGCGCGACTGTGGGTTACCACGGTATTGGCCAGCGTTGGCGCGGCGTATCCGCTCAGCGCTTATGCGTTGCAGGATACGGACAGCTTCGATGACCCAAATTTTTCCCTTGTCGGCAATGAAGAAGATTTACCCGATGAGGTTCTCTTTGAAGCCGATACAGTAACTCGCGATTCTGACGACGGCCCGATCATTGCTGAAGGAGACATTCGCGCATATTTCGGTGAGCGCTATATGCGCGCCGATCGGCTGATTTATTATCCTGAAACCGATGTCGTCATTGCCGAAGGCAATGTTTCCATCACCGATGCAAATATGGAAACGCTGTTTGCCGGGCGGGTAACACTCTCAGGTGATATGCGAGACGGCATCATCGAAAATTTCAGTGCGCTCTTGCAGGATAATGCGAGGCTTGCCGCCGATAACGCTGTGCAAGAACAAGGCGCCCGCACCCGGCTCAGCAAGGCTGTCTACACAGCATGTAATGTCTGCAATGATGAAGGGGAAGCAAAGACGCCGACATGGCGAATAAAGTCTCTACGCGTGACCCGTGATCTGGAACGTCGCGTCGTTCGGTTTCATCATGCCTTTCTCGAACTTAAAGGCGTTCCGATTTTATATACGCCTTACTTGCAAGGCCCGGACCCTTCCGTTGAACGCCAGTCCGGTTTCCTGACGCCGCGTGTCGGCGCCTCCAGTCGCCTCGGCTTTAATCTGGAGCTGCCATATTATCTGGCGCTCTCCAATCATCAGGATGCAACCTTCTTCCCGAAATACACCGCAGAAGACGGTGTGTTGTGGCAGGGTGAATATCGCCGACGGGGTCGAAACGGCTATCACGTCCTGTCTGGCGGCGTCATAAACTTTGATAATTCACAACCGGCAAACTCTAACCTTCCTGGCGTTCGATGGCATTATTTTGGCCGCGGCTATCGCGATTTTGGCGAAAACTGGCGTGCAAGCTATGATTTCGAGCGGGTTTCCGATGACACCTATCTAAGGCGCTATAATGTTACGCGTACTGGTGATTTACGGCAGGCCCTTGATCGAGGCCTGACTAACCAATTGCGTAGCAATGCGCGCCTCGCCTGGGATGACAACGGCTCACGCCTCAATATCGACACGTACTTATTTCAAGGATTGCGCACCGGCGATAG
>BQJH01000302.1 GCA_021604605.1 Hyphococcus sp. | reverse complement strand
CTGCCGCCGTCGCCGATGGACCAATATGGGCGATGTGGTCGATCTTGTGCTCGTGAAGACAAATCGCCTTAACGAGATTGACCTGAATTTCATAACCTGTCGCGATGCCCCGCAAAAGCGCCTTGCCGTCTTTACCCATCTGTTGCGCGACAGCGAGCACTGGCGGAATATTATCACCGGGGTGGGAATAATCCGCCGCCAGAAATGTGTCGTGAAAATCTAACTCGCGAACGGCTGTGCCGTTGGCCCATGCCGCCCACTCAGCACAGACTTTATGATCTGCTGGCGCGCCAAACAGTGTCGCACCGCCGGGCCGCATATGCGCATTCGCCATGGCGCGCGCCGACTTGATCGGTCCGCGGTTAAGTGAGGCAATCGCCACAGACGCGTTATCAATGATCCGGTTGATGATCATGTCGGTCGCTTCTGCGTCTACCTCAACCGCGTCGCTCGCCACGTCGGCGATCTTCCACGCAAGCTGGTCCTCGCGCTTTAGTTCATCTTTGGAAGGGTGTGCGCGAACGTCATGGGTGATCATGGGAAATCCTCTTGGAAAGTGACAAAATGTGGGTTTACGGGCGGGCGTTTGAGAGCCCTTATAATCGCAGCGCTTTCCTTGCCCCAACTGCGACAGGCTGTCCATGGGGAAAACCGGCGGCAAACCGCCTCTGGAAAACTATTCTTTGATTTTCAATAGGTTGCGAGGCTGAGCACCTTACCAGCCGCCCCCGCCTCCACCACCGCCGCCGCCACCGGATGAACCGCCGCCGCTAGAGCCAGATGAAGAAGAGCTTTGCGGTAATGAGCTTGAGACACCGCTGGAGATGCCAGACACCAATGCGCTGTTGAGGCTGGACAAAGATCGGTCATGCCCGCCATAGGCATGTGACCAGCGGGGGGTATAGGCCGCCGCTTCTTTCGGCATCAGGTTTTCAAAATGCTTTGCCCATGGTTTTTCAACGCCGAGAGCAATGGCGTACGGCAAAAACCGCTCATAGCGCTCAACACTCATCGGCGGCGGCGCACCAGAGCCAACATCAACGGCGTTAAGTTGTAACTCCTCAGCTGTTTTTAAATAAAGTCGAAATCCTTCAATCTCTGTACGGATTTTCTGGCCGACCTCTGTTGGGGCTGGTAGAAAATATGAAGCCGCGAGCGCCATAACGCCTAGCCCGATCGCTGTCGCCGTGTGAAAGCTTGTCCAGTCAATCGCCAAGTTTACTGCAAGAATAATCGCCAATACTGTCACAATGACCGCAACAATCAAAAACCCCCGGTTCCATTGGAAATGGGTCTTGCCGTAGGCATTTGCAATGGTCTTCTTATAACGCTCATACACCCCTGTCAGGCTCGCACTATAGTCATCGCCAAATGTAAACGCCTCTCCAGGGCTACATAGACTTTCGACCATTTTTATTTCTTCAGTTTCACTGACAGCACTTCCGCTGGCGCGTAAATTCGTGATTTTTGTTTCTTTGCGATCATCCAATTCAATTTTGATCAAGCCCTTTGTCGCCAAATCCATCAGCGTCGAAGTAAAGGCATCATGGCCTGAAAAACCGCGATGAAACACATGATGCGCAGCCGCAGGCGAATACCCATCTGGCGGTTCATAGCGCGCAAAGACTGGCCCCTTGGGCGGATCAACACCGACACGCCGCCAGATCACAAGATAATAAAATGCAAGGCCAAGAAACGCCAAAACAAGAACAACAAGGGAAGCATTCAGCATCCACCATTCTGCCCGCGCATCACTGGCTGAGGGCGGGTCGATAACCCCTTTCGCGAAACCAACAGAGACAGTCATGCCCTCGCGGGGGTCGAATTTTTCGACAGAGTTAAAATAGTGAACGCCGCCACGAAACGCGTAATCATAATTTTGTGCGTTGCTGCCTTGGCCGCCCGTATAGGCCGCTTGCTGGAGGGCGCCGGCCTCACCCGGTAATGAAATTCGAACTTCAGCTTTGTCTATGGGGAACGCCCAATAGCTGCCCGTCGCATTCCAGTATATCTCATCATAACTATCAAAATACCGCGCCTGGTTTTTGACTTCATAGGTAATTTTGTAGTGATAGGCGCCATTTGACAGAAACACATCCGCATCCCCAATGCGGATCCGGAACGCGTTCCCGACCGTTTCTTTCGCATAGGGTTCGCGCTTCCCGTTTTTTTCAACACGTCTTATGTCATAGGAATAAGGAAGCTTCTTTCCGCCTTTTGTATAATAGCGCGGTAGGTCGCGAAAGATGCCCCGCCGGATCTGTCGTCCTTCTGCATTGACGGAAATTACTTCCGTAACCAGAATATCACCGTCTTTTTCAACCTGAATGTTAACAGCAAAGTTTGTGATCCGTTCTTCGGCGGTCACGGTTGTTGCGATCCACAACGACAAAATCAGCGTCGTTAAAAAGCGTGTCATGACGACTTGATTCCTTCTGCGATGGAGGGCGTCGCGCGACTGCTCTCTTCAATCTCAAAGTAGTCCCGCTTGGTGAAGCTGAGCGCGTCAGCAACCAAATTGGAGGGAACGCTTTCAATTAGCGTGTTCAACTCCCGCACGGCGCCATTATAAAAACGCCTCGCCATTTCTATTTTGTCTTCTGTCTCGACAAGTTGTGTTTGCAATTCCAGAAACTGGTCGCTCGCCTTCAATTCGGGGTAATCCTCCGCCACTGCGATCAATTTGCCTACAGGTCGCGCCAACGCCGTTTCTGCCGCCGCCCGAGCCTTTGTATCATCTCCGGCGGCCTGCGCCGCGCTGCGCTTTTGCGCAATCTCCTCAAACAAAGTACGCTCGTGAGCGGCATATCCCTGCACTGTGCTGACCAATTGTGGAATAAGGTCTGACCGGCGTTTCAATTGAACGTCAATATCCGACCAGCCATTGGACACAAGCTGACGTTTGCGCACAAGCATGTTGTAAATTACGCCAACGACTATCGCGATAATGACCACCATAAAAACGAGAACTGTCATTTACTCACGCCTCCCAAGGCTTTGTGATTTGACGCAACTATGTTCGGGTTCTCTGCGCTATGCAATTCGCGCAATCGCGCTGATGTTCATACTCTAGAAAAACAACAGCTTGATCGCCATGCCGACCAGGGCGAGATAAAAGACGCATTTAATCAACGCCTCGCCATTGGAAATCGCCGCATTGGCGCCAAGCCATCCGCCGAGGGCATATCCCGCCGCTAACGCGATCCCAAGTTCCCATTCGATTTTTACATTCGCCGCAAAAACACCAAGCGCCACAAACGAAAACACCAACGCCACAAAAACTTTATGCATATTGGCGCGCACAAGATCGAGGCCCATCACCCGATTGAGAATGGGCAACTGGATCAACCCGACCCCGATCTGGATGAACCCGCCCCAGAACCCGGCGCCGACAAACAGAATGTGACCAAGGATAAGGTTGCGCGCACGCCCATCAGTTTCCACAGGTTTCTGGCCAAAGCCGGTCACCATCATAATCAGAATACCGATCATGATCAGCGCCAGTGTCCGGTCAAACCATACGCCATCGAGCTTGACTCCGACATTGGCGCCGACAAAGGCGCCCACAGCAGCACAAGCCGCGAGCGATGCGCTCAATTTAAAGTCGGAAAAACCTTTGCGGAAAAACCCCCACACGGCGGTGATGTTCT
>BQJH01000301.1 GCA_021604605.1 Hyphococcus sp. | reverse complement strand
TTGAAAATTCCGCATCTTGCGCCAGAGTTCCAGCGCGCCTTTGCTCGAGTGCCCAACTTCATCAAGGTAAGTGATCGATGACTGGTCCGCGGTCGACTCTTGGCCGCGGCTATATTGCAGGAAATTGGCTCGGCCAACGGTTTGGCCAAGGCCCAGAACAGCAAAGCCAACATCAGGGGCGCCAGCAGCGACCGCAGCGCCCGCCAAAAGCAAACTTAACAACATTGGCCGACTGGCGGCCGCAATCGCATCGGCCGTCCGCGCAGAGTGTCCGCCGGCTAGGTGACCCGCCTCGTGCGCGATCACCGCTTCAAGTTGGTTAGGGGTCTCGACAGTGGTCAACATGCCGGTGTTGACGCCCATATAACGTCCGCCCGCAAACGCATTGAACGATCCGTCATTGACGATCAAAATTTCGATGGAATCTTCCGGCAGTCTGGCGGCTTTGAAGATAGGCCGGGAATAATCATCGAGGAATTGTTCGATCTCAGCATCACGCAACAGGGCGAGCCCCTGCGCATGGGCAATAGCGCCGCTGAAGGCAAGGCAGATAGAGACGATAGAAAATATCGCTTTACGCAAAATCACAAGCACGGCTCCTAACTAATTGAGCCCCCTCATTCTAAGAGATATTTGCGGCAATTTCGAGGTGCCTTTTGCATCGGCGCCTAAAATGTGAACCGCAAAGATTAAGGGCTATTTGCAAGGTTTAACGTCCCAACGCCCTTAATCCGTCCTTTCAGGCGCCCGTTGCGCGTTGCCACCACCCTTTGCGCGCTGGCTTTTTCGGTGCGGGCTCGGCCTCAATAGCGGCAGGTTTCTCCTCTGCAGCTTTTACAGCCTCTGATTTTCCATTTGAGGCGCTCACAGCTTTTTCTTCTGCTTTGGCCTCTGGCGCACTGTTGCTGGGCGCTTCAGGGGCAGACGCCGAGCTGTCTTCACTATCCTTGGCAGACTTCCTCTTGGTCCGTTTGCGTGTGCGCTTGGCTTTCGGTTTTTCTTCGCCCTCATTTTGTGGGGTGGTTTCTGCTCTGCTTTCCGCCGCTTCTGTTACCGAAGTTTCATCATTCGACTTATCCGCCGTGCTGGCTGTCTCCTCGGGAGATTGCGGGCTGTCGTCAGGCTGTGCCTGCGCCGGAGCATCCTGACTATCACCAGCATTTTCCGCATTTTGCGATTCCTCTGATACATTGCGGCGATTGCGCTTGCCACCGCGTCGGCCTCGGCGCCGGCGTTTTCTTTTGCCATCTTCTTCTTTGTCGCCGTCAGCTTTTTGCTCATCGTTTTCGCTGGCGGATTTTTCATCGCCGTCAGCATCGTCTTGAGTATGATCGGCGCGATTATCGCTCTGTGCATCTTTGCGCCCCCGGCGACGACGACGACGCTTTCTGCCTGATGGCTGCTCGTCACTGTCTTCGTGAGGGGCTTGGCTGGAGGATTCCTTATCGTCGTCAGATGTTTCGTCTTCTGATTCTGGCGGCGCGGTCAGGTCAGCGCGAACAAAGGCTTGCTCGCCGGTCACTTCACTTGGCGTGCCGCTTTTTTCAAGATCATACGCGTCGCCCGCTTTATCCGGGTCAGCAAGAATTTCGATCTTCACGCCATTGGCTGCTTCAATGCGATTAATCCAGTCGCGATTATGATTGAGAATATGAAGACTGACATCCGTTGAGGCGCGCAAGAGAATGCGGCCAACTTTACCGGAAATGGCTTCCCCTTCGATGGCCCGCAAAATTCTAAGCGAGGCAATTTCGTGGGACCGAATAACGCCAGCGCCCGCACAAGTCGGGCAGGATTGTGTTGTGCCGTCAACGATACCAGAGCGACGTCTCTGACGTGAAAGCTCTAGCAGACCAAACGAAGAAATCCGGCCGAGTTGAACCCGGGCGCGATCGTTCTTCATGGCGTCTTTTAGCGCTTTTTCAACTTTGCGATTGTTGCGCGGTTCTTCCATGTCAATGAAATCGATCACGATCAGACCGGCCAGGTCGCGAAGGCGGAATTGACGGGCTGCTTCTTCAGCGGCTTCGACGTTTGTTTTTAATGCCGTCTGTTCAATATTGCGTTCACGGGTCGAACGTCCGGAGTTCACATCAATAGCAACCAGCGCTTCGGTCTGATGGATTACGATATAGCCGCCAGATTTTAGGCGCACAGACGGTTGGTACATCCCGTCCAATTGATTCTCGACGCCATACTTTAAGAAGATCGGGGCATTGTCTTTATAGGGCTGCACGTTTTTCGCGTGACTTGGCATCAACATTTTCATGAAGTCTTTGGCTTCACGATAGCCGGCTTCGCCTTCGACCATAACCTTGGAAATGTCCTTGTCATAAAGGTCGCGGATCGCACGTTTAATCAGGCTCGCTTCTTCATAGACGAGGCAGGGTGCAATTGATTTTAAGGTCAGGGTGCGAATGTTCTCCCACAACCGTAAGAGATAGTCATAATCGCGCTTGATCTCGGTCTTGGTGCGTTTGGCGCCCGCAGTGCGGATAATCAGCCCCATGCCTTGCGGAACATCGAGGCTGTCAACGACGCGTTTTAATCGACGGCGATCGGAAATATGCGCGATCTTGCGCGAAATCCCGCCGCCGCGCGCTGTATTTGGCATCAAGACGCAGTAACGGCCAGCAAGAGACATGTAGGTCGTCAGCGCTGCGCCTTTATTGCCGCGCTCTTCTTTAACAACCTGGATCAGAAGGATCTGACGGCGTTTGATAACTTCCTGAATTTTGTAGTTACGCAATAGTGCAGAGCGTTTCCGCTTGGCGTCCTTGTAGCGTTCAAAAAGCGCATTGCGCTCATCCCGCGCTTTAGCGGCAGCAGATTTCTTAGCCTTTTTCTTGACGGGTTCTTCATCACCATCTTCTGAAGCTTCGGCGCTATCTTCATCGCCTTCTGCTTGGCTTTCTTCCACAGCCGCTTCATCTTCGGCGATGGCGTCTACATCATCAGCGTCAGCTTTAACGTCTAAATCATTCTCACTGTCATCAAGGTCAACCCAAGGCTGTTCTTCGTCAGCGCCGGATGTTGCTTCTTTTTGTTCTGTCTTGTCAGAGTCAGCAGCGACGGCATCTTCTTTCTTGACGTCTTCTTCTTCCTCTTCTTCGTCTGTGTCATCACTGTCATCTGATTTCAGTGAGCCTTCTTCATCACCGTCGTCATTATCAGCAGCCTTCAGAACTTCTTCGTCTGACGCATCATCACCAGAATCTTCGGCGCTATTGTCTTCAGCGCTCGTGTCTTCGGTTTCCGCATCTTCAGGGTCGACAGCACCATTAGCGCTCGCTTCGGCGTCATCGTGATCGTCATGAGTGTTCGGCTCACCATTGCCGTCCTCATCATCCTCTTCATCGCCGCGTTGGGAGAGTTCAAGTTCTGCGGCGAGGGCGGCCACTTCCTTTTCTGCTTCCTGTAATTTCTTACGATCGGAAACAGGGATTTGATAATAGTCCGGGTGAATTTCGCTGAACGCCAGAAACCCATGACGATTGCCGCCATAGTCTACGAAGGCGGCTTGCAGCGATGGTTCTACGCGGGTGACCCGCGCCAGAAATATATTGCCTCTAAGCGGCTTTTTGGCTTCGGACTCGAAGTCGAAGTCTTCGATTTTGTTGCCCTGTCCGAGCAAAGCGACACGCACCTCTTCCGGGTGGGCCGCG
>BQJH01000300.1 GCA_021604605.1 Hyphococcus sp. | reverse complement strand
CCGCATAACCGGTGACGCTATCACCAACAAACGGATTGCTCTGACGTTCATGCCCGAAAGTCGATGTTGGTCCATGGCCCGGAACAAATTGCATGTCGTTTCCGAGAGGCCAAAGTTTCTGCGTGATCGAATCGATTAGCGTTTGATGATCGCCGCGCGGGAAATCTGTTCGCCCGATTGAACCGGCAAACAACACGTCACCGACAAAAGCGATATTGACGCCTTGATGATAGATCACCACATGGCCGGGCGTGTGACCCGGTGTGTAGGCCACATCAAATTTTATCCCATCAAGTTCCAGTGTGTCGCCGTCTTCTAGCCATTTGTCAGGCGTGCAGTTCTCCCCCATGCCAGGGTGACCGTATTTCGCCCAATGGTCAGCGATTTCGTCAAGCCAGAATGTATCTTCTTTATGGGGTCCAATAATCGGGGCGCCGGTTTCGCGCTTAATGGCTTCCGCACCGCCTGCATGATCGAGGTGGCCATGGGTCAGCCAGATTTGTTCAATCTTGGCGCCGATTTCTTCTGCAGCTTTTAAGATTTTCTCCGGCTCGCCGCCTGGGTCTACCACCGCAGCCTTACCCGAAGGCGCCTTGATGATTGAGCAGTTCTGCTGAAACGGCGTTACGGGAACAACCTGGATTTTGAAAGGGGGCTCTTGCTGGGTCATGTGAAGGCTTCTAGCGCGAATGCGGGCTAAGAGGAAATAGATTTCAAGGTTACAAGCGCCGCCGCGATCATTTTCCGCTCGCCGTCTGATTCTGCATAAACATGGCTCTCCACGACGCCGACGGATTTACCAGACGAGATGACTTTAGCTTCCGCCACCAGCAGATCTCCTTCAGCTGGCTTCATAAAGTTTATTTTCAACTCCAGGGTCAGGCACAGCCTGCCTTCAGGGAGAGTGGTGGCGTAAGCCGCGCCCGCAGCATGATCGGCAAGGCCGGTAACGACGCCTGCATGGACATAGCCAAGAAACTGTACCAGCTTTTCCTGCGGTTTGACTTCAAGAGAGACGAAACCTTCCTCAAAACTGCGAACCTGAAAACCGCTTTCCTTGGTGAAACCACGTGCTGTGGTAAGGTTAGAAAATATTTCTTTGAGATCACCTCTGGACATGCACAGTAATTTAGATGCGCCTGTACGTGCCCGCCAACCTTTTCAGCAGTTAGAGCTGACAAAACAGTCGATAAGTATTTTCATGACACTGCATTGCCCCGTTTGCCGACATGAAGAAGTGCGAGAGTTTCAGACAGTCGCGGCGCGCGTCTATCTTCGCTGTCAGAGGTGTGAGGCGACTTTCCTTGATCCAGCATATTACCTGACGTCAGACGAAGAACGCGCGCATTACGACCATCATGAGAACGAGATTGAAGACCCAGGTTATCGCAAATTCCTCAGCAAGTTAGCTGATCCGCTTCTGGCGCAATTATCAAAAAACTCAAAAGGGCTTGATTATGGGTGCGGCCCGGGACCGGCCTTGGCGGCGATGTTAAATGAGGCGGGGCATGAGGTAAGCCTTTACGATCCATTTTTTCATGCTGATAGAACTGTGCTTTCCCGAGAATATGACTTCATCACCTGCACAGAGGTCGTTGAACATTTTCATGAACCGGCAAAAGAGTTTGATCGTTTGAACGACATGTTGCGCTGTGGCGGAATATTGGCGGTGATGACGTGCTTTCAGACCGATGATGAAAAGTTTGCCGCTTGGCATTATCGCACCGACCCTACCCATGTTGTCTTTTACCGGGAGAAAACTTTTCATGTGCTGGCGGATATCTATGACTGGCGGATCGATATCCCGCGCAAGGACGTCATGCTGGCGGTGAAACAGTGACCCTCAAAATTTCCAATCGCGATGCGCGCCGGCTTTGGCTTGAACGGCAGGGACTTTCCCAAACGCCGACCGGTAAGCTCGATCAGGCGGGATTGCTTGATATTGTTGAGCGGCTTGGCTTCGTGCAGCTCGACACAATCAGGGTTATTGCGCGCGCCCATGACCATATCCTCTGGTCGCGCAATCAAAACTACCGGGAAGAAATGCTCGACCAACTCGTGAAGGACCGATTGGCGTTTGAACATTTCACCCATGACGCCTCGGTTTTGCCAATGCAGGTTTATCCCTATTGGCGACGTCAGTTTGATCGCATGGGTGAGAAAATGAAGAAGGGCAATTGGGAAAAATATCTGCCGTCCCAAAAAGTCTGTGACGACATCCTTGCCCGCGTTGAGGAGGAGGGGCCGCTATCAACCAAAGCCTTTGATGCAAATGGAAAGTATAGTCGCAAAGAAGGCTGGGCGCGACCGCCGCATAAGTTTGCATTGGATTATTATTGGTATGCGGGCATTCTCGCGACCTGCCATCGTAAGAACTTTATCAAGAATTACGACATGCGTGAAAAAGTCATCCCGACAAAATTTCTAAATAAATCGGTTAGTAAAAATACGCAGATTAACTGGTTGTGCTCCAACGCACTGGATCGTCTCGGGTTCGCCACCGACGGGGATATCCAGCGCTTCTGGGATGCGGTTGATCTGAGCGATGTTAAAGCATGGACTAAACGGAACAAGAACAAGCTTGTCGATGTTGAAATAGAGTTGGCCGACAGGGGCGTTTATAAAGCCTGCGCGCCGGAAGATATTGAAGCGCGTATCGCTGCGTTAAAGCCGTCAACATCGCGGTTACGGTTATTAAGTCCATTCGACCCGGTTATTCGCGACCGTAACCGGTTGCAGCGTTTGTTTGGCTTTGATTACCGCATCGAGATTTTTGTCCCTGCAGCGAAGCGTCAATATGGCTATTATGTCTATCCGATGCTGGAAGGGGAACGCTTTGTAGGCCGCATCGAGGCGCGCGCTGATCGTAAAAAGAAGTTGCTCTCGGTCGATAACATCTGGTGGGAAGATGGTGTTAAACAAACACCTGCACGGTTAAAAAAACTCGAGGCGGAGTTGAACAGGATCGCAAGGTTTGTTGGGGTGAGGTTGTAACGAAGAGTTCGAAACGGAGATTTTTTTGCGCATTAGTGAGCGCGAGCGCATCAATTAATTATGCAACGTCTTGCGCACCCATGCGAGGCGAGATCGTTGTTGCGCCAATTCGATTTGCTCTCTCGACTTTATTTTTTCAGTTTTGATTATTTTTTCAAGCTGTTCGATGCGATCGGTCAGGGCTTGCTCAAGCTTGGCCGCTTGAGCGCGGCGCTTTGCTGGGGCGGCGGCGACCCATTCAATTGATCGCGTTCGAAATGGATCAAAGCCCGGGCTGACAGCACGGTCAATGTCGTTCGTCCAAGCCTGTAGGATGCTGAGGCCTTGCTTGTTTAATGTGAGTTGAAGAGTGCCGCGCGCGTCGTCTTCACTTGGGTTCGTGTCAATAAGATTTCGACCGACTAACCTTTTAATTGCCGGATAGACAGCGCCTGAAGATCCACTCCATTCCAGACTAGGAGATTTTTCAAAGGCTCGGCGCACTTCGTAAGCCGTGCACACACCTATCCGGCGAATCTCCAACAGAACAGCCCCTTCCAGCTCTGTTAGGGATGTTTTCTGTTTTTTCATTTGCTTTTCCACGATATACCAATAGTATTAATCGCACTAAATAGTAATGCTAGCACCAATATGCGCTTGTTGGACGCCAGATAAAACCCAGAGGTGAGTTGATTA
>BQJH01000299.1 GCA_021604605.1 Hyphococcus sp. | reverse complement strand
AATACCGATGCCCCCTGCACGGGATGTCGCCCGTTCATGGCTGGAGCGATGGTTCGGTCTGTCTGGCAGAACGCGTGCGCGGATCGCTTCCTGACTTATCAGTCGCGCCGTCAAAAACACGACAAGAGCCGCAATAAAGATGATGAGGGGCGCTATCATAGTTTCGGTGTTTCACCCTGACCGGAATGAGTGCTTTAAATTCTTACGACTGTCTCTAGCCCGAGATAAGCGATGACGCCATCGCCCATGCGCCGGTTTCAGACATTTTCTTCGCCGCCGCAGCAGCCTCAGCGGCAGTACCAAAAAGAGCAAAGCATGTGGCGCCGCTACCGGACATGCGGGCAGCGATGACACCGGGAATGGCATTAAGCTGGCCGAGAACGGCCTCTATTTTCGGCGCTAACGCCATTGCTGGCGCTTCCAGATCGTTACGGGTCTCCGCCATCAATTCTTGAACATCCATAGGCGTCAGGCGCTCTCCAATTGAGGGAGACGTTGGCGCAGCTGGCGTGAGGTTAGCGGCGTCAAAGGCCTGAAAGATCGGGCCTGTGGGCACTGGCACGCCTGGATTGACAAGACACGCCCAAAGCGGCGGCAAGACAGGGCCAGCCGATAACCGCTCGCCAGCGCCAGACACAATCACTGGCGCGCCCTTCAGACAGGCTGGAACATCCGCCCCCAGACGAAAGGCAAGCGCTTGTGTTTGCGCATCGCTAATATCGATCTTCCATAGAGCGATTAATGCCCTTAGCGCCGCTGCCGCGTCGGCAGACCCGCCGCCAATGCCCGCCGCAATTGGCAGACGCTTATCCAACGTGATCGCAGCGCCTTTTGAAACGCCGCACTCTGTCTGCAACAACTGTGCTGCTTTTAAAACAAGGTTATCTTCTATAGGAAATTCACCCAGCGCCGCCGCAAGAGGACCGATGATTTCCAATGATAGCTGGTCGGCGTTTCGCACCGAAATTTCATCACCCGACTTCGTAAATACGAACAAGCTGGCAAGATCATGCAAGCCGTCTTTGCGCACCGGCCCGATATGTAGGTAAAGATTGAGCTTCGCCGGCGCCGTTTCAGTGATCATTCGCCGATCCGTCACCATCATCGAGACCGTGCTGAAGCTTTTCTTCCACCGCAGCTTTTAGCTTGTCATTAGGATCAAGCTCGAGAACATGGCGCCATTGATATTGCGCCTCGATTTTCCGCCCCAGCCGCCAATACACATCGCCGAGATGATCAACCACTGTTGGGTCTCCTGGCTCAAGTGACGCGGCGTGTTCAAGATTATTGACCGCTTCCTGGTAATTGCCCTGCTGGTAATGAGCCCAACCAAGACTGTCGATAATGGCGCCGGAATCCGGCTGCAGGGAAACTGCTTTTTCAATCAGCGTGAAAGCTTCTTCCAGATTTTCACCGCGCTCCACCCATGAATAGCCAAGATAATTTAACGCCGCCGGTTCTTCGGGCGCCAGCTCAACCGCTTTTTTAAGATCAGCTTCCGCGCGCGGCCACTCATCCAGCAATAACAAGGATGCCGCGCGCGCCAGATAATTACGCCAGTCTTCTGTTGACGGACTATTTTCAGATTCTGCAATCAACCCTGTGAGCGTCGCCACCGCTTCTTCGTGACGTTCTTCAGAAGAATACATACCAGCAAGGGCCAACCGCGCATCAGTTGAACCACTTCTTCGGGCGACGTCTTTCAACACTGAGATTGCTTCTTCGTTTCGCTCCAGCGCATTCAAAGCGCCCGCAATGTCAATTTGTGATTGCGCATAATAAGGCGATGATGGTGCAATTTTGGAAAGCACAGCAATCGCGTTCTCATTTTTTCCGTAGACATTGAAGATAGATCCGGCGAGGCGGCGCGCATCATCAAAACCGGGGTCAAGATAGAGCGCTAATTGTGTCATCGCGAGGGGCATATTGTAATTCGCATTTGGCACGCGAAAACCCGCCTCTTCTGCGGCCACCCGTTGATTGACGGTTTGCTGGAGCACGCCATTCGCAAGGGAGAAATATGCTTTTGCAGCGCCGATTGCGGGGGTCTGCGACGTGACGGAGGGGGCCGCGCGCCCTTCATCTAATCTTGCAATTCCCGCCTCAGCCGGAATGCGCGCAAAACCCGGCTTATCAGCAAGCAAGCCGTAAAATTCGCGCGCTTCGCTCTCTTCTTTCTGACGTTCCAGAAAGGCGCCATAAGAGGCAACTTCAACAGCGCCGCCATTGGCCATTACAGACATCTGATAGGCGCTACGCGCTTCCTCGATGTCCCCGGCCTTGTCAGACAACAACGCCTGATGGATGGGGTAAAATCCCTTATATTCATTTCCCGCTGTCTCGCGCAGGGAAGCAAGGGCGGCTTCCGGTCCCTTGCGACCGTCAATGGCCCAGGCCCGAATGATGTTTGCTGTCGGCGTTAAATATCCGGCGATGGTGTGGTCATCGAGGAGTTTTTCAACGCCTGCATAATCACCTTGTTTAATTGCGCGAGCCGCTAACGCCAGAACGGATAGACCGTCATCGCCGGCATCTTCACGCTTTGACAATTGCGCCGCATAGCCCATCGCCTCGTCAATATCGCCTGCGACGAGAGAATAGAAAAAGGCATCGCGCAAAATATCGACAGAGGCAGGCACAACCGAAAATGCATCGCCATAGGCATCTGCTGCCGAACCAGCATCGTTAGCGCGCGCCGCCATACGAGCGGAGAGATAATCTCCGACAATTGATTCTTCCGGCTCATAAGAAACGCATGCGCTGAGCATCGCTGCGGCGCCAACGGCGAAAAATTTTACTGTATTAACGGTCAACAACTTTGATCCTTACATATTCGGATAATTTGGACCGCCGCCGCCTTCTGGCGTCGTCCAGAGAATGTTCTGCGACGGGTCTTTGATGTCGCAAGTTTTACAGTGCACGCAATTTTGCGCATTGATCTGGAAATTCGGGTTTCCGCCATCATCGTCACTCACTACTTCATAAACACCAGCCGGACAGTAGCGTTGCGCCGGTTCCGCGTATGTCGGGAGATTAACACTGATCGGGATTGACGGATCCTTAAGTTTCAGATGGGCGGGCTGATCTTCTTCGTGATTGGTCGCAGAAAACGCCACATTGGTGAGCCGGTCAAAAGAAAGGACCCCGTCTGGTTTGGGGTATTCAATGATTTTGTGCTTATCAGCTGGCTCCGTTGACGCCGCATCGGTTTTGCCGTGGTGCAAAGTGCCGAAGACTGAAAAGCCAGACATGATGGAATTGGTCCACAAATCCATACCGGACAGGGCGATCCCGCCCAGAAGCGTACCGAATTTCGTCCAGAGCGGCTTGGCATTGCGAGACAGTAAAAGCTCCGCTTTAACGTCAGATGCGTCATAGCTTCGTTCATAAGCGGTCAGCTCGTCGCCTTCGCGCCCTTCGCTGACCGCATTATAGGCCGCTTCCGCCGCCATCATGCCCGTCAGCATCGCATTGTGATTGCCTTTGATGCGCGGCACATTCACAAAGCCCGCAGAACACCCGATCAACGCGCCGCCTGGGAAGGTCAACTTCGGCACTGACTGATAGCCACCTTCGGTGATTGCCCGCGAGCCATAGGCAATGCGCTTGCCGCCCTCGAGCAACTCAGCGATATCCGGGTGAGTTTTAAATTTTTGAAACTCTCCATACGGATAAAGA
>BQJH01000298.1 GCA_021604605.1 Hyphococcus sp. | reverse complement strand
AAGATTTCGCGAAAAACATTTCAAGGTCGCTATTAACTTGGCTTGCGATGTGTTCATAAATTGCCATTGCTTCTTCTACGGCGATAAACTCTTCGCTTTCTAGCAACATTAACACGAAATTGTGCGCAATAGTTTGTCCGTCAAAAGGCCAGTCAATTTTGCTAATGATGTCAAAATCATCACGCCATGCGCTTATTGTGCCGGCATAGTCCCCAATTTCTGTGAGGGCATAACCCATAGCGTTTACAAAACCGCTGCGCACTAAAGGGTCGATATCTGCGGTGGTTAATAATTTGCGGCCATCTTTTGCCGTTGCAATTGCTTTTGCAGGCTGCGCACTGTCGGCATAGGCATAGATTAAAAGTGTATAGGCTTGTGTGAGTTGGTTTGGGTTGAGGTCTTCTTTTTCAATCAGCGCCGCAAGCTTGTTTGCCGCTTCTTTGTAGTCGCCATTTTGGGCGCCAAAAGCATAGGCTTCGATCAGGTCTATAGAACGATCATGTAGGGCGTTGTCCTGCGTCGCAATTTCAGCCTTATAGGTAGCCATGTGGCGCTTGTATTCTTCGAGTTCACCACTGACGACACCAGCGAGTGTAAGGTTATTCAGTATTTTTAGCTTTTCGTTCCCGGTGGCTGTAGTCGCCCGCGCTTCGATCTCAATCCAGTCTTCCTGTTGGGCAATCAATCCTCGCTGATCGATAAGTCGGACCAATTCCAAGCCCTCGTTGACCCACTCTGTTTTCTTCGCAAACGCATTGGGGATGCCGGCAACATAACACGCAACAATTGCGGTTAGGAATATACGAGTTAACTTCATCGTTCTCTCAATTATGATAGCGACCGGAAAACGAGAATGATGCAATTTTATTGTTAAGAATCTATTTTGACTTTTGCTTGCGCTTGTGGGGAAAGGCAGAAGTAATCAGCCTAAATCTTAACAGAGTCCTTAAATTCAAAGACGAGGCGGCTTGATATATTGTTGCGGAGCAGATCTGCGGCCAGCGGGCGCCGAATGATGCTCGATTATTCTATCGTTGATACAGATGTTTCAAGGGGGCAATATCAGAGCTAGGCATCACAAGACACCGAACTCGTTGAATGAGCTTACATCATCAAGATTTCTCTCAATATTGGAGTGCTCTGCGTATATGGAATTCTGCCTTTTGAGGCAGTCTCATGGGTATTGTTTTACAGTGAGAGCTTATCTTGACGAAAAGATTCTCAAATGAGCATTCCATTCAACGACTTAGGCGAGGTGCTTTCAGTACCGCATGACGAGGCTTTTCTGAGATCAAGAATAGCGGTATCACCTGTCATTCATGGAAGCAGGGGAGTGCGTCATGCGATTGCAATCATTTTTATTTCTTATTTTTGCTTTAGTCGTGGCTGCTATGCCAGTGCGGGCTGCGCAAAGTGAGGATGCTATTTTAGTTTTGGATGGGTCTGGTTCCATGTGGGGGCAGATTGATGAAGAAGCTAAAATCACGATTGCGAAACGTGTCTTACTCGGATTGCTTGATGAGTTACCGGCTGAACGTCGCTTGGGCTTGATGGCGTATGGTCACAATCGAAAAGGAGACTGTACGGATATTGAAGAGCTTGCGACAGTTGGCGCGCAACGGTCTGCAATAAAAAGTGCTGTCGAGGGCATCAACCCTAAGGGCAAAACGCCAATGACGGCGGCTGTCAAGATTGCAGCAGAAAAACTGAAATATACTGAAAATAAAGCGACCGTCATTTTAATCAGTGACGGCATTGAAACATGCGAGCCTGATCCTTGTGGTGTGGCGTCTGCACTGGAACAGGCCGGTATTGATTTTACCGCACACGTGATCGGCTTTGATGTCAGTGAAGAAAACGAACAGGCGCAACTGCGCTGTATTGCAGAGAATACTGGTGGGCAATTTATCTCCGCCAGCAATGCGGATGATTTGACGGAGGCGCTGCAAACAACGGTAGTCGAGACACCAGTAGAACCAACGTCTAACCTCTACCTTCGGGCTACTGAGCTTCAAGGCGGCTTGGTCATCGAAGAAGGATTGAGCTGGACTGTGACGCCGTCAGCAGGCGGCGGTGATGCTGTTGTTAGTGAAACTGATGCTGGCAGTATTGAGGCAACCGTTCCGCCTGGCGCTTATGATGTTGAGGTAGTCCGCCCGTCTGATGGATTAAAAGGGTCGGCGACAATGGTTGCAATCCCGGCAAACGGTTCAAAAACGGTCACGATTGCGCTCGAGTTTCCTGTGGAGGCGACAGTGACGGTCGAACCCCAGGGCGAGAGCATTGCCGGAACAGATATCGCGGTTGCCTTTACAGGGCCGGAACGTCAGGGCGACTACATCGCTCTATCGAAGAAGGGTGCTGACGCCGGTCAGTATAATTCGTACAAATATGTAAAGAGTGGCAACCCGGTCAAACTGCGGCTGCCGGTTGAGCCGGGCGACTATGAAGTGCGTTACATGCTCGGTCGGCCAATCCGGGTGTTAGCATCTGTTGACCATAAGGCCTTGCCGGCGACAGCGACACTTTCTGCGCAAGACACAGCCGTGGCGGGGGATACAATTGAGGTTGAGTTTACCGGGCCGCCTGCTGGCTCAGGTGATTACATCACGATCACAAAACCCGAAGACGCTGATAACAAGTACAACTCATATCACTACACGAAAGGCGGCAGCCCGGGGGAAATCCGGATGCCGCTAGAGCCGGGGGTATATGAGCTCCGCTTTGTGCAAGGCAATAACAAGGTTCTTGCCCGCCGTCCGATTACAGTAACCGAGGCGCTCGCAACCGTGTCAGCGCAGGAGAGTGCTGTCATCGGCGAAACCATCAAAGTCGAATTCACCGGGCCCGGTAAAAGCGGAGACTATATTACGGTGACCGCGCCGGACGCGGCTGAAAACTCTTATACCAGTTACAGCTATACCAAAAAGGGCAGTCCTGCGGAGATTCGTATGCCGCTCACACCGGGCGAATACGAAATCCGGTTTGTTCAATCTAGCAAAAAGGTCATCGCTCGGCAGTCAATTACGGTGAATGACGTTGAGTCATCATTGGAGGCAAAATCATCTGCGGTTGCAGGGGAGACTGTATCTGTTGAGTTTGTCGGGCCACCGCCCGGGTCTGGGGACTTCATAACCGTGACGCGCCCTGATGCGGCTGATGGTAAATATGGGGACTACCACTACACAAAGAATGGAAGTCCAGGAGACGTCAGAATGCCGCTAGATGCAGGCGACTATGAACTGCGTTACGTTATCGGCAATTCACAAGTCATCGCCCGCAAACCGATCACGGTGACGGCAGCGACGGCGACATTGGATGCAGTCAGTGAGGCGCAGGCAAAATCAACAATCAAGGTATCATTTACGGGACCGCCAGTCGGTTCAGGTGATTATATTGCGATCTCTGAAGTTGGGTCTAAAGATACGGCTTATCTCAAATATACCTATGTAAAAAACGGTAATCCGGCAGATTTACGTCTCCCTGCTGAGGCCGGCGATTACGAGCTTCGCTATATTCAAGGCAACAAGAAGGTACTCGCGCGACGTCCGATCAAAGTTACGCCAGCGCCTTAAAACTATCCTGACCGTTTTGGGTGGAGGGACGGCTATCACCGCCTACACATTTAGGCATGCAGTTTTTTCATTGATGCAAAGTGAGGTTTGAAATCAGAGAGACAACTTCAG
>BQJH01000297.1 GCA_021604605.1 Hyphococcus sp. | reverse complement strand
TGGCGCGGCGGGCATCCCTTCTGCGTCGCTTTTTTTGCTGGCGACGGTGCTGGAGGTGTTCAATGTCTCGCCGGAGCATACCGCGCTCGTGGTCGGGTTTATCTTCCCGTTTGACCGCCTGCTCGACATGATGCGCACGGTGGTCAATGTCACCGGCGACGCAACGGTGGCTGTCACCGTCGCCAAAACGGAAGGCGAGCTCGACGAGGCTGTCTTCAGGTCGAAGTCCGCGCAGTGACTAGCACGTTAACGTTAGAGTTGTGGGTCTCATAATCCAACGGTGATCCAACTCTTTAGGCCAGATCGTATTTAGGTCATGATTATTCTTCGACTTATCTCAATTATCGCCGCTCTAGTACTCGCTGGGGCTATATTCTGGGCCATAGGGGCGGATGATCGGGGCCTTGGGCCGGTTCTGGCGGAAATGACCTCTGAGCCGTGGACGATTGTCACCTTGATTGATCTTTATCTCGGGTTCTTTATCGCGGCGACGCTCATGGTGCTGTTTGAGAAGCGCTGGTTTGTCGGCGTTCTCTGGGCGCTGCCGGTGTTTTTTCTCGGCAATGTCTGGACGGCGCTCTGGTTAGCGATCCGCCTGCCGGAAATCGCCAAAAGGTTACGGCGCTGGCGGTAATAAGATCTATTTCCGGCTTGCTTGCCTTCTTGATCTCAAGCGCCTATATCCCCCTCGCTTTCGGAAAAGTATTTTTCCAAGCCTTTGCCTGCACGACCCCCTGATTTGAAAAAGGGACGAGGCCGGGGAGGCGCCGCCGCCAGGGTAACGCCCTCGCCGGTGGTTTTCGTTGTTTTGCGCGCTTTTGCGGGCAGATGTTGTGGTATGGCCTGGGCATTCCCATGTTTTGGGCTGGATTTTAGATTGGTTCGAGACCGAAAGGGTTTTGATGTTTGATAGCTTAAGCTGCCCGAGCGTGAACGCGCTCATCCTAAAAAAGCGTGGCGGCTTTGCTTGTGGTTTGAGAGGACGTCTCGATGTTTGAAAGCCTCAGTGACCGGTTAGGCGGCGTTTTCGAGAAACTGCGCGGCCCGCGCGCGAAGGCGCGCTATTTTAAGTTTTGCCGCGAAGGCGACATTCTCAGTGCTGGAGCTCTGTCAAATGTTTGAATCGCTTGGCGATAGGCTTGGGGTAATCTTTGAGGGCCTTCGTGGCAGGGGCGCTCTCGAGGAAAAAGACGTCAATGAAGCCATGCGCGAGGTGCGTGTCGCCTTGCTTGAGGCGGATGTTGCGCTGCCTGTCGCCAAAGATTTCATCACCAAGGTCAAAGAGCGCGCCATCGGGCAAGAGGTTCTGCGCTCGATCACGCCGGGTCAGCAGGTCGTCAAAATCGTCCATGATGCGCTGGTTGATATGCTCGGTGGGGAAACCGATGCGACCCTCAATCTGGCGGCCGCGCCGCCCGTCGCGATCATGATGGTGGGCCTGCAAGGCTCCGGTAAAACCACATCAACCGCCAAGATCGCATTGCGTTTGCAAAAACGTGAGAAGAAAAAAGTGCTGATGGCGTCGCTCGATACGCGTCGCCCGGCGGCGCAAGAGCAGCTTAAAATTCTCGGCGAGCAAGCCGACGTAAAAACCCTGCCGATTATCGCCGGGCAAAGCCCGCGTGATATTGCGGCGCGCGCGATGGAGGCCGGCAAACTCGGCGGTTATGACATCGTTATGCTCGACACGGCGGGGCGCCTGTCGATTGACGAGCAGTTGATGACCGAGATTGCGGATATCAATGTCGCCGCAAACCCGATTGAAACCTTGTTGGTTGTCGATGCGCTGACCGGTCAGGATGCGGTGCAGACGGCGGAGAAGTTTAAAGCGCGCGTTCCCGTTTCCGGGGTCGTCATGACACGGATCGATGGCGACGCCAGAGGCGGCGCTGCGCTCTCTATGCGGGCGGTCACTGGCGCACCGATTAAATTTGTCGGTATTGGTGAAAAACTGGACGCGCTTGATACGTTCGAGCCGGAACGCATGGCCGGTCGTATTCTCGGTATGGGCGACATTGTTTCGCTGGTTGAAAAAGCCAGTGAGGAAATGGATGTCGAAAAAGCCAAGAAGGCCGCCAAGAAAATGGCCAAGGGCGATTTCGACATGGACGATCTCGCCGAGCAATTCAAACAGATGCGCAATATGGGTGGCATGGGCGCCATCCTCGGTATGATGCCGGGCATGGGTAAGATGAAAAAGATGGTCGATCAGGCTGGCGGGCTTGATGACAAAGAGATCATCCATCAGGAAGCGATCATTTCTTCCATGACGAAGAAAGAGCGCAAAACGCCAAAATTATTGAACGCGTCGCGTAAAAAACGCATCGCCAAAGGCTCTGGCACAAGCGTGCAGGAGATCAACAAGCTCATCAAAGCCCACCGCCAGATGGCCGATATGATGAAGAAGATGGGCAAAGGCGGCATGAAAGGCATGGCAAAGCAGCTCGCGGGGATGGGCGGCGGCGCAGGTGGCATGGGCGGACTTGGCGGCATGCTGGGTGGTAGTGCGCCAGACCCGGCGCTGCTCGACGCGGCCAAAGGCGGCAATGCTCCGGGAGCGGAAGATATAGACTTCGACGCGCTCAACAAAGCGATCTCCGGCCAGGCGCCAATGCCGCCGGGCCTCGGCGGACTACCGGGTATGGGGAAGAAGAAGTGAAGCGTTTGTTTTTCATATGTTTTACAGTGGTTTTCTCGTTTGGTGCATGCGCATCAGAGCAAGAAAACAGAATCAATTGCCCATATCACGAAGAGATGGAAGTCTCATTTACGGATTGGGGCAGCAAAGACAGATTCTCTATAGATTTGCTTGGTGATGAGTGCTCAAAATCTGTGAGAGTCCTGACGGTCCGGGCCTCAAACGGATACGTTCTGTACACTAACTCTGTTAGGCTGCAGCAGCTTGCAGTTCAGCCTCTTGAGTATGAAGATGTTTTGGAACGTACATTGGAATCAATTCGAAAAAGCGTGTCCGGGAATAGAACTAACGAAATTCCAACTTTCGATTCTATCCCGCTGGATGATGAAAATTTTTACACCGGTGGTGAGGATAATAGAGAAAATTACGAAAAGGCTCGCGAAGCCGATAAACCCGTGATGTGTGTCCGCATGGGATATGAGCATTGGGACTGTTTCTGGTATGATGCATCCAAAGGATACGTGAAATACCTTTACGGGTTTGGCGCTTAATGTCCTGCCGTTTTTTCTTCCCGCTCTTTCCGGCGAAAGCCGGAATCCAGTCTGCAAAGAATGACGGGCTTTGCCCGGCTTTGTTTATCTGCTGGACCCCGGATCAAGTCCGGGGTGAGCGGATATTGAATTCAACTATCAACTAAAACTAAGATCAAAGGAAAACTAAAATGTCACTAAAAATCAGACTGGCCCGGGGCGGGGCAAAAAAACGTCCGTACTACAACATTGTTATTGCCGACTCGCGCAACCCGCGTGACGGTCGTTTCATTGAGAAGGTGGGTCACTACAACCCGCTTCTCGCCAAGACGGACGAGAACCGCGTCAAATATAACGAAGAACGCGTCAAGCATTGGATCGGCGTTGGCGCCAAGCCAACGGACCGTGTTGCGCGTTTTCTCGCTGCAAATGACCACTATGAGTGGAAAGCCGGCAACAACCCGAACAAGGGCAAGCCGGGCGAAAAAGCGCAAGAGCGTGAGCAGGAGAAAAAAGACAAGGCGGAAGCGGCTAAAGCTGC
>BQJH01000296.1 GCA_021604605.1 Hyphococcus sp. | reverse complement strand
CTCTTGAGGGCAGCGTCTTGCAACAGGGTGGCAACACGTGGGGACGAGCCGATGTGCCGTCATTCTTGAGCGATGAAAGTGTTGTCTATCTCGCAACAAGCCTTTCACAGTTTAACTCTTCAATTAAACCGAACCTCAATTACACAGATGACATCGACGCTATCGAAGACCTTCTGAATGCGGGCTACGACGTCATCATTTCAAAAAATGATGATCTCGGTGATACCACTGCCACAGAGAAATTATTCCGCGGTAAGGCGTTTTTCGGGTACGACACGGCAAACGGGCTATACCGCCACCTGACTGTAACGGAGAATGAGGCCTACGGTACGAGTTATCGCTCCAAAGGCGCAGGCGGGATTACAACGCCCGAAGTCTATCAGCCATCCGGAGAGGTAAAGCCAGCGGAAGCACAAGTCTGGCGCGGCGGCATCGACATTAACGGCCAGACCGGTGATGTGAGTTACACGCCGCCCGCAGATATTACCGTCGGGCAAGGCAGTTTCCCCGATAGTCTGGCTTTTCAACGGGTCTATAAGCCGGGGCTTGAGGCGACCTATAATGTCGGCGACAGCGCCGGAAAGCTCACCAGCAATTATCGCGGCGGGTCGTCGCGAGCCTATGGCCGTGCTGGCGGCGCCGGTTGGACGCACAATTTTTTCGGCAAAGCAGACATCTCGTCTTCCGGCATGGCGGTCCTTGGCGGTAATGGCGCCAGGCAATCAGCTGCTGTCCTGGTGGCAATTGAAGCTGCAACCACCATCGCTGAGAATGGGCAATCCCTCGACCGGCTTCTCGTCATGGAAGATATCGTCAACTGGTTGGCGGAGAGTTTTGTCCTGAACTCTGTTGCTATCACCATCGGCGGGTCAAGCGAGTCTTTTACCAAAATCCCTACTGGCGATTACATTCCACCGGAAGGGTCCGCATCCTCATTATCAGTAACCGGAACGGTTACGCGTGGCGCCCGCCTTGGCGGCTGGGATAATCATCGCGATCACCTCCTCGATACAAATGGTCAGACGGTCACTTATACGACCAAGTCCGGTGAAGTTTTAACGTTCAAAAACAAGATCACATCCTTTCTCGCGAATAACCCAAAGCCAGACGTGCACAATCCTGGACAGGAGATCGGACCAACGACACTCACCGGGACCCGCGAGAATGTGTCACTTCTGTTGGAAAGCTGGGATTTCCCGAAAGGCGTCGATGTTGACTTTACCTATGATGCGAAAGGACGCCTCACCAAAGTCACCAACACCATCGGGCGGGAATTGAACTTTACCGGCGCGTCCGGGCGCGGCATTGCAATCGTCAATGATGGGCTAGGAAACTCTGTTTCCTATGACGCCAATGGCGATTTCACCAATCTCATGGGTGACAAGATTGAATACACTTATGATGATTGTGATGCGCTCGTCGAAATCATCTCACCTTTGTCAGCGCCGGACCCCAAGCTTGAACTCAATTACGATACGGTCACAGCCTATACAGGCCACACGCTGCAGGCGCAGGAGTGCCGCAAAAAACGCGGCGTGCCCGGAAAAGGATTCCTGTCTCTGGAAGATGCGACGGGTGAAAAGTGGACCTATAAAATTTCCGGGCGGCGAGCGGAGATCGCTGACCCCTTGGGCAACGCATCCAACACTTATTACGATTACAAAGGGCGTCCAGTAAAATCCGTTGATGCGGTCGGGAATGAAAGCCTGACGGAATATGACGGGCTTGGGCGAGTGTCGAAGTCGACTGCGCCGGAAGATAACTACACACTCTATGCCTATGATGCGAAGCACAATGTCATCTCTGTCAAAGTCTATAACAAAGCGGGAACAAGCTTTCTGGAAACGACGGCGGTTTACGACTTAACAACCGCGACCAATGAGCTTGATTCCATTACCAATCCACGCGGCGAAACCACGAACTTTGCCTGGGTCGCCGGCAAGGGGCTTCTTTCCACTGTGACGCAACAGGCCGCCGCTTCTGGCGGCACGCGCCCGGTCACGACTTATGCCTATAATTCCTACGGCATGGTAACGTCGGTGACCGACCCAACGGGGATTAAAACCTGTTTTGCCTATGACAGCGCCAATGATTACGCATTGGATACGATCACTGCTTCGTGTCAAACTGGCGGGCTTTCTCTGGTCACGAGTTTTACCACCAACACGCGCGGCGACATCCTGACCGCGAATGGCGCCCGTACTGATGTGACAGATGTTACGTCTTATGTTTACGACGATATGCGCCGCGTGACGGAGGTGACCGGCGCCGACCCTGATGGCGGCGGTTCCCTTGCCGCGCCTGTAACCCAATACACCTACGATGATGACGGGCGCCCGACCCATGTGAAACAAGCGACAGGCGATACGGGCAACCCATGGGCAACATCTCAAACATTTTACAACACACGCGATCTCGTGACGAAAGTCACTGATCCGCAGAACTACGATACGGAAACGTTCTATGATGATGCAGGCCGCGCTATCGTTACGCTCGATGCTGCGGGCCGGAAGATGCGCACGGTATATGACGCCGCTGGGCGCACCATCAAAGTCATCAAAGCCTGGGCAGGATTAACGGACGGTACAGGCGCGACCCTCGATTGCGCGCAGATGCGCACCGATACGGCAGCTGACCCATCGAAACTACAGCAATGTTATCAGGAATATACTTATACGGATAATGGTCAGGTCGCGACTGTCAAAGACGCCAACGGTAATGTCACGACTTACGCCTATGATGGCTATGACCGGTTGGCATCAACAACCTTCGCGGATTCCTCTGTCGAAAGTTACACCTACGACGCCAATGGCAATATGCTGACCAAAACAGGCCGCGACGCCCGTATTGTCAGTTTTTACTATGACGCGCTTGATCGTTTGACAGATCGGACAGTTCCGGGTGCGCCCACCCATAGCGCCAATGGCCGTACGGTCTCTCACGACTTCACCTATGATCTTGCCGGGCGTCGTCTCTCCGCGACACATGACGGAGTGGCGTTGGCCTTGTCTTATGATGATGCCGGTCGGTTGTTATCACAGACCCATGGCGGCGCGCTGCCGGTCTCTTATCAATATGACGCCATTGGTAATGTCAGTAAGCTGACCCACCCTGACGGGTTTGACGTCGATTTTATTTATGATGCGCTGAACCGGGTGACGCAGGCGAAGGACGGATCGCGTGTTCTAGCGACGGTTGCCTATGATCAACAATCGCGGCGTCAGTCTGTTACTTATGACAATGGAACGTCTGCGACGTATGACTTCTCTCTACGCGGGGATTTAACCGACCACGATTGGAACTTTGCCGGTACTGGCGATGATGCGGATTATACGTTCACCTATAATGGCGTCGGGCAGCTTTTAACCGAGAGCGTCAGTAATGCAGATTTGCGTTGGCTGCCAGGCTCTAACGGCGTAGACAGTTACGCCATCAACAATCTCAACCAGTACACATCTATCACGCCTGCGGGTCAGTCAGCTGCGACTATCGTCCATGATGATAATGGCAACATCACGACTGACCATCGCGGGCACACCTATACCTATGATGCGGAGAATGTGTTGCGGTCTGTCGCGGGGCTCAGCGCCGGGACAGCGACTTACGCCTATAACGCAGACGGCACGCGCAGGAGCAAAACCTATAACAGCGTCACCGCGAGTTATTACTATGATGGCGACCAAGAGATCGTTGAATATCAGGCGAGCTCTGTA
>BQJH01000295.1 GCA_021604605.1 Hyphococcus sp. | reverse complement strand
CTCGCAACAGGCAGTATTCTCGTAGCAAGCTCAAACGCTCTCGCTCAATGTGGCGGCGCGCCTATCTTCAAAGAAGAGATCGGCGGACCAGCCCGCCCGGATGAGTCTGTCGCAAAGCAATCATCCTTACCCTCCTCCCTGGTCTATTATGTTCACCATCAAAATTACCTTCAGCCTGACTGGGAGCAAAAAACCATCGCCTGGCCTTTGCTGGAATTAGCGCAGCAGGAAGGTTTGAGCGACCATGAACGCTTCTTCCTGGCACAGCTGAACTTCATGTCTTTTGAGGCGCAGGAAGCCTATGACCGATTTAGCGCGTTCAAGACCCGTGATGACTGGTATGGCTGGATGGCTCGGCAACGGCTGGCCATTATGGACACGCGCGCTTTTGAAAAATTTGACCGACTGGAAGCAGGGGTCGCCTACGAACAGGAAAACTTCGACTACACCCCCGAATATGCCAGCATCATAGGGTTTGGCGAGCGCTCCTTATGCACCCAATGGGCAAAGACCGGCGAGCATGAGCGAGCGGTCAATCTCGCGATCAGTACGTTGAACAAAACACCGCGAGACGCCGCTTATGGTACGCTCTTTATGCCAGCATCGTGTTTTGGTTCGTTTAAAGAACTAGACCGCGAAGCAGAAGCTTTTGACCTTGCTCAATCCATTCGAGATAACATCAGTAAATCACTGGCAAAACGCGAAAAAGAGGCCAAAGACCACCCTGCCTATAATCCCGATTTACATGAAAACAGGATCGAGAATAGATGGTATGGCCGATCGCTTATCGCACCCTACAACTACCAGAGCTATCGAATGGAAAGACTGGTGCAAAGCCTTGATGGCTTTTTGGCGTGTAACCGTGATGGTGATGAAACAAAATGCAGGAAGTAACAACTTGCATTAACGAGGAATAAGCGCCGATCGTTTCTCAAGCCAGGCATACAATTTATTTTTATCGGGGGTTTTAATGCGTCCATAGTGAAGCGTTAAAATCCCCTCTTTCTGTAATTTTCTGAGCGCAGTTCCCACAGACACACGTGTTACGCCAAGAGTGAATGCAAGGTCTGTCTGCGTACACTGAACTACGCCCTCTTTTCTTGACGCTGCTAACATTGACGCCAACAACTTTGCCGTCCGCACATCCAGCGGCAGATTGCGTAAGTCATCAAGAAACTCCAAAGCGCCATAGAGACGGCGTGTCGTTGAAATCAGCAATGCACGCGCCAACTCTGGTTCTGCCACAAAGAGACGATCAAACTTTGGCTTTGTTATCTGTTCGATGACCGTATCCCCGACCGCAATCGCATCATAAGTGCGCGGCAAGCGCGCAAATAATGTCGCCTCGCCAAAACAATGGCCTGCGCCAAGGGTAGATGTCGTTGCGTAGGCGCCATCGATACCCGGATTAGCAAACCGAACGGCGCCGGTTTGAATGATCGACAAGCCCGGTTTCACCTCTCCACGGCTATGGATCAGCTTTCCATCATGATAGCGCACATGATTGGCCACGGACGACAGCTGCGCCCTCAATGGCTCAGACAGCAGATCCGACAGCGCCCATCCGCCAAACTCCAGTAAATCAGGCATCACCCCTCAAATGCAAAATATTTGGCATTTTGTCCGACCTTCCGATGATAAACAACCCTGAAGGCGGTTCATCGCCTAAAGGAGAGCAGCATCATGAAAATAGAAATGATCGTTATCTTATCGATCTTTATACTGTTCGCCGTGCTGGAAATCCTGTTCACAAAATTTTGGAACAAGAGCGGCCAAACTCGTGACGATGTTGTTGTCGAACTCATCAGCACGCTCACGCTTATTATCTTCACGCAGCCTCTGGCGCTTTTTGGCGGTGGATATATCGCCAGCATCATCGCCCCCGGCGCCGAGGGCGCTCTTGCAAATATCCCTGTGATCGCCGGTGTCGGTCTCTTTTTAATTTTTGATGATATGACACAATATTGGCAGCACCGTTTGTCACACAGCATTCCCTGGCTCTACAAACTACATCGTCCACATCATAATGGTGAGTATTTATCCATTCGCGTTGTCTACAGAAATAATATTTTTTACTATCTCATGATGCCGGGCTTATGGTTCTCTGGCGCTTTAATCTATCTCGGTTTGGGATGGGTCTATGCCGGGTATATTGTCGTCAAGATGGCCGTCATTTACGGCGCCCATTCAGATGTCAGATGGGACGAACCTCTTTACAAAATCAAATGGCTCTCCCCTGTGATGTGGGTCGTTGAGCGCACAATATCCACGCCAGCGACCCACAGCGCACATCACGGAAAACATGCAAATGACGGCGTCACTAATTACAAAGGTAACTTCGGCAATCTCTTGTTCTTTTGGGATGTCTTGTTTGGCACGGCTAAAATCACCCGCCATTATCCAGAAAAGATAGGCGTTGAGAATTTACCGGCAACAACCGCTGGTGAACAACTTCTGTGGCCGCTTATTCAAAGACAGAAAAGAAATCATTTAACACCAGCTGAATAGAGATTTGGGTTAGTACCTCACCAGAGCCGAACCCCAGGCCAAACCACCGCCCAAAGCCGCAAAGACGAGCAGCTCACCGCGTTTGATACGCCCATCCCGAATACCTTCATCCAGCGCCAAAGGAATTGAGGCCGATGACGTATTCGCGTGTTTGTCGATGGTGACGATGACTTTGTTGGAGTCGAGTTCAAGCTTCTTTGCACAAGATTCAATAATACGAATATTGGCTTGATGGGGAACGAACCAGTCAATCTCATGGCGACTGACTTTCGCCAGCTCGGTAACCTCGAATACCGCGCCGGAAATTTCCTGTACGGCATTTCTAAAAACTTCCTTGCCGTTCATTCGGACCTGACCGACTGTGCCTGTCGTAGATGGCCCGCCATCAGCATAAAGATGGTCTGCCAGCCTTCCATCAGAAGAAAGGTATGTCGCCAGAACACCACGCGGCCGCCGCGATGTCCGTGGTCCCTCGCCGCTCAACACCATTGCCCCCGCACCGTCGCCAAACAAAACACATGTACTGCGATCTTCCCAATCGAGAAAACAGGAAAGTTTTTCAGCGCCGATAATCAGCGCATGTTTGATCTGACCCGTTGAAATAAAATTATGCGCGATATTCATCGCATACATAAAGCCTGCGCAAGCAGCAGAAACATCAAAAGCGATGCCTGGCGGAACACCCAGCTTTTGTTGAACATAAACCGCCGTCGACGGAAAGGTTCTGTCCGGCGTTACAGTGGCGACAATGATAAGGCCAATATCATGTGGTTTTAACCCGGCCTGCTCTAGAGCTTTCCAGGACGCTTCATAAGCAAGGTCTGAGGTTGCTTGCTCATCGGCGGCGAAATGGCGCTGTCCAATACCGCTGCGACTTTTGATCCACTCGTCAGAAGTATCGACTTTTTTTGCGAGGTCGTCATTTGTGACAACATTATCAGGAAGATAACTCCCTACGCCGGAAATGATAGTCTCGATTGTCGACATTACTCTCTACGCCCGCTGCCTTTATTTTCTCTAACAGGATCACCGCGATATAGAAACAAAAACTTGGACGAATTACACCTTATAAGCTGTTCACTTTATGACTCTCAATCGCAAGGAGAGCGCGATCTAATATGTCGCTGCGCAATTCGGTTGAATGTTCCGACAGAAACCGCCGCCAGCGCCGAGCCCCCGGGGCGCCGTGAAAGAGCCCAACCATATGACGTGTGATTG
>BQJH01000294.1 GCA_021604605.1 Hyphococcus sp. | reverse complement strand
TTTTAAGGACCGACAAAAATAGCCACGCAGTATCATGCGTGCGAAAGCGGGAAAAAAATAATGATCAGAATTCTTGTAGGGTTGGTCGTGTTGCTCGTTGCCTCGGCGGGCGTGATCGTGGGGTATAACTGGCTTCAATTCGGGCGGGTTCACGGCGAGATGGAGGAGGTCAGTTTTGTCAGCGCTGACGGCGCCAGTTTTCATGGCGCATTGTTCACACCAAGCACGCCGGGACCACATCCGGCCATTGTGATTTTTCACGGCTCAGGGCCGTCTTCAGGCTTGGGTATGTTTATCACCGGCCACGCCAATTCATTTCTAAAACATGACATCGCTGTGCTGACATACGACAAGCGAGGCTCCGGCAAATCAGAGGGTGATTTTGATACCGCAACTTACGCAGATTTTATTGACGATGCGATTGCCAGCGTCGACATGTTGCGCGCGCGTGCTGATATTATTCCGGACCAAGTCGCCTTGTTTGGCTCCAGCGAAAGCGGCTGGTTTACACCGGAGATTGCCGAGCGGGTTGGCGACGTGCCGTTCATCATAAATCGCGCCGGCCCGCCTTTGTCATGGATTGAGACAAATCTTTGGGAAATCCGCAATGAATTGGTCCGTGCGGGGTTGTCCGACGAAAAGGAAATCGCTGCATTTTTGGATTTGCGCGAACGGATCTGGCGTTATTACGAGGAGGCGGCGAATGAAAAAGATCCCTTGCTGGAATTGCGCGCTGAACTTGAGGCGGCTGTGGCAAAGGTTGACCCGCGCTGGATAGAAGCGACAGGCATGCGTGTCGCAGAATATGAGCAGGCAAAGTTTGAGCGCTATCTCGTTGATATTCTCTACGACCCGACCCCTTATTGGGAGCGGCTGGAGATACCTGTTCTGGCTTTGCATGGCGGCGCTGATGAGAATGTTCCGACCGCGAAAGCCGTTGCAGTGTTTGATCGGTTGCGTCGCGAGCAGGGCAAGTCAATCGAAGTTATTGTCTATCCCGGTTATACTCATGGCATGGGAAAATACCGCAATCTTTTCTCTATGGGTTACCCCCCGGAATATTTACCGAAGCTAGGGGATTGGGCGGCGGCGCAGCTCGAGTGAGGTGAAGACTTAAGCAGCTTGGGCTGTTGTCACGGGTATAAACTAAAACCTGTAAGTGGCTGATTTTATTCGTGACTCGTCGGTTTTCCGAATCGGCATACTTATGAATAATGATGCTAGGCGAATACTTTAAAGATCAGTATTTTTATGAGCTGAACAGGCGTGATAGAATGTATCGCGATCTGTCACTTCCTTTTGCAATTCTTGTTGTGCTCGGTACAGCTGTGATCAGGTTGGCTGATTACATTAAGATGCCATTTAACGTGGTCGATGTAACTATTGCGGTGCTGTTTTGTATTTCGGTAATTTTACTTGCGTTGTTGATTTACACTCTCTGGCGATCATGGGCCGAGCATCCATACTGCTATCCAGCATATGCTGATAAAGTGAAGGATTATGGGCAGCAGCTTGCGGGACATTATGGCGACACTGATGCGCAAGCGGCAGCTAAGTTAGAGACACAATTAAAAGAGTTTATACTCGCAGAATATGTAAGGTGTGCTTCAAGAAATGCTGTGTTGAATGATGCGCGCGCTGAATATGTTAAGTGGTCAAAGCGTATAATTCTTATTCTAACTGTTCTAGTTCCGAGCGCGTATTTAGTTTTAGCTTACGTACAGATTTGGGTGCCCATACAATAAATAAGTTATGTATTTAGAGGTTACTATGAATAGCGACAAAGAACAAAAACCCGCTCCATAGCCCTCAGATGGTTCCGGTCAGGAGGCGAAACCGACTCCACCGGCTGGCAGAGAGGTCAGAGATTCACCAACTAAGCCTCTTCCTCAAGCGTAGGCTTGTTTTTAAACAACCTGCCCGGCGGCCCAGGCGCTCGACCACGCCCATTGGAAATTATACCCGCCGAGCCATCCGGTGACGTCAACGGCCTCGCCGATAAAATATAACCCCGGCTGGTTTTTGGCTTCCATGGTTTTTGATGAAAGCCCGTCGGTGTCGATACCGCCAAGAGTGACTTCCGCTGTGCGATAGCCTTCTGATCCGACCGGTTTGATGCGCCAGTTTTGTACATTATCGGCGAGGTCTTTGATTCGCTTGGTTGAGTATTCGCCGATCTTGCCGGTTGCGCCCGCGCGCGCTGTTACCGCCTCAGAAAGGCGCTTGGGCAAGTGCATGGACAAAACTGTTTGCGGCGCCAGCTTGCCATTTTGTTGTCGCGCATCGCTCAAGGCTTTGACGAGATCGACGCCGGGCGCTAGATCAATGATAATCTCATCGCCTTCTCGCCAGTAAGAAGAAATCTGTAAAATACTCGGACCGGAAATACCGCGATGAGTAAACAAAAGCGCTTCCCGAAACACGGCGCCATTGCATGCAACATTTGCGTCAGTGCTTATTCCGCTCAAGGCTTTTGTTTCATCAAGCAGGTCTGGCGCGAAGGTAAGCGGCACAAGCGCCGGGCGCGTCGGGGCAATGCTTAACCCAAACTGCTCGGCGACGCGATAGGCAAAGTCTGTTGCACCCATCTTGGGGATAGACTTACCGCCCGTCGCGACAACAACGGAGCTGGCGGTGAGGGCGCCCGTGCTGGTCTCTACCATAAACCCATCGCCATCGCGTTTTATGGTCTCAACAGATGTTGAAAGCATAAGCTCGACGCCTGCCTCGCGGCATTCATCGACCAGCATCTCAATAATCTGTTTAGAAGATTGGTCGCAAAAAAGCTGGCCCAGCGTTTTTTCGTGATGGGCGATATTTCGCGCGTCAACTTTTGCGATGAAATCTGCGGGCGTGTATCGCTTCAAGGCGGACTTACAAAAATGCGGGTTCTGCGACAGGAAGTTTGCAGGCGACGTACGCGTGTTGGTGAAGTTACACCGCCCGCCGCCGGAGATGCGGATTTTCTCGCCGGGGTTAGAAGCGTGGTCAATAAGAGCAACGCGGCGCCCGCGTCGGCCCGCCTCAATTGCGCACATCATACCGGCCGCGCCCGCGCCAATTATCATTACATCCCAATGGGCCATGGACCTTGTCGTCTATGGTTTGCGGCTTTGGGTCAATGAGCGCGGCGAAAGTTTCTTGCCTTGAGCGGCGCAAGCGCCATTTATTGTGATCATTGGAGGTGTTCATGAAATATCAGCTTGCACAACTCAACATCGCGCGGTTTGGTTTGCCTGCGGAAGACACGGTAAATGCAGACTCTATGAATGCGCGTAAATATTTGAAGCGGTGTCGCCAGGAAACCTGACGACATCGAAAAACTCTCTTTCAACTGGACGCTCGCCGTGATGAAAGGCAGTTTATTGCGGCGTGTTGTCGATTTTCGACGACAGATTAATGCCGGCGCCTGTGGCCGGCGTTGTCGAGGCGCTAACCCCGATCGATTTGTCTTCAACCGAGAAATGCAACCGACGCATCAGCTGGGGTTGCGTCTGTTCAAAGCGCACTTGAACCGGGCCTCTTTCGTTCGTTTCCTGCGTGACAAAAAAGCCAAGGACCTTCCACTCATCTTTGCGTTTGAGGAGGTTCAGAACATAGGCTGCTTCGCCTTTTTCATGGGTGGCTGTTGCTTTGCAGGAGGCTTGCGCCAACTCGCCATCCCCTGTGCGGTATTCATAGCCGGTGAGTTCACAGGTTGCGTTTGTGTAAGCCGTCATCTCGCCTAACA
>BQJH01000293.1 GCA_021604605.1 Hyphococcus sp. | reverse complement strand
ACGGCGTGCGGGATGCGAAACCAGCCACCACATCCTGCGGCGTGATTGGTGCGGCGCCCGGCGCGCAACGGCCCTCTTTTTCAGCGCACCAGAAATTGGCGCCAGCTGCAAAGGCTTCAACTAAGGCGCGCGTTTCAGGCGTCAAATCCGTCTCATATTTCTCAGAAACGGAGCGCCCTACCCGCAAGGCGGCAATAAGATAATCAGGGATTGCAGCGTCTTTCCCGTTTCGTTCAGCCAAGGTTCCGCGAGAGAAGAATATCACTTCTTCTATGGTCGCCCAGTCATCTTCTGCGTGAGCATAGGCAAGGCCAAAGGCGACATCCGCGTCACGCTCGCCATAAATATGAGGAACCCCAAAAGCATCACGAATGATACGTGGGCTATAGGCCTCCCCCGCCTCTATAGCGGCCTGACGGTCAAAGTGGGCAGGCGCCGGGGTTTTAAGATAGAGCCCCGCGCCGATCAGAATCGCGACAAACACTGCTGTGGAAATTTTGACTAATCTGCTCATATCCCGCCTTTTTTCTTATAAATAATCCACTGCGACGGATTGCGCATCAATTATTGTCAGTATGTCACAAAATAGGGCTAGATTAGAGATAAGGCGTGTTCACGTACGCTGAAAAGTAACAATACAAAGGGACGACCATGACAAAAGATGCGGACACTCAGCGCGAGAAAACTAGTCACCGCTTAAATCCGACCATGGCGGAATTGATCGAGTTGCGTTTATCTCGGCGTGGTTTCGTTGGCGGCGTCATGGCGGCGTCTACCCTCGCCGCTTCCGGGTGCGCTTCTATGGCAAAAAGTACAACCCCGAAATCGTCTTTTCAGTTTGATGAAATATTGCGCGGAACCGATGAAACCCATCATGTGCCAGAGGGATATACGGCAGATGTTTTAATCCGTTGGGGGGATGCCTTGTTTGAAGATTCTCCCGAATTTGATCCCCTCAACCAAACGGCTGAAAAACAGCTTCGCCAGTTTGGGGTTAACAATGACTATATTGGTTTCATTCCGCTGGACACATCTGATGGCGATGAAGCGCGTGGAATCCTTTGCGTCAATCATGAATGGTCAACAACATCGATGTTGTTTCCTGGCGTCGCTGAAAATTACCCGGATAGTGTCACTCGCGAAATATGCGAAATAGAACTTGCAAGTATGGGCGGGACACTCGTTGAAATCGTCAAGCGCGATGGCGATTGGTCTGTGGTTATCCCGTCCACGTATAACCGGCGCATAACCGCTGGATACACACCTATGACAGTCACTGGCCCGGCGGCGGGACATGATCGCTTAAAAACCAGCGATGACCCGGTAGGCAAGACCGTTGCAGGGACATTATACAATTGCGCAGGTGGTGTTACGCCGTGGGGTACGTATCTCATGGCGGAAGAAAACATTCACGGTTATTTTTCCGGCGAGCTACCGGAAGGACACCGGGAAGAACGAAATTACAAACGCTTTGGCGTACCGGGCGACTGGTACCCATGGGGGCGTCACATTGATCGTTTCAACATATCAAAGGAACCGAACGAGCCCAACCGTTTTGGCTGGATTGTCGAAGTTGATCCGATGGCGCCAGATACGAAGCCAAAAAAACGCACGGCGTTAGGTCGGTGCAAGCATGAAGGCGCTGAAAGCGTTGTCGCCAAGAATGGACAGGTCGTTCTTTATTCCGGCGACGATGAACGATTTGAATATGTCTATAAATTTGTCACTGCGAGTAAATTTAACCCGGACAATCGCGACGCCAACATGAATTTGCTTGACGAAGGCACGCTCTATGCCGCCCGGTTTGACGCAGATGGGACAATGGAATGGTTGCCGCTGGTATATGGTTCAGGACCGCTAACAGAAGAAAACGAATTCTATTCTCAAGCTGACGTGGTTATTGAGGCGCGCCATGCCGCAAAGCTGATGGGCGCCACAGAGATGGACAGACCCGAAGACATTGAGCCGGATCCAACATCCGGCCGTGTATGGGTTATGCTGACGAATAATAACCGGCGTAAGGAAGATGACACGAATGCAGCTAACCCTCGCGCCGAAAATCTCCACGGACACATTATTGAGATCATAGAAACCGATGGAGACTTCACGTCGACAAAGTCGCGTTGGGAGTTTCTCGTGAAATGTGGTGACCCCGACGACCCGGCTTTCGGTGCGGTCTGGAACCCCATGACCTCAGAGAATGGCTGGTTCGGAAGCCCTGACAATTGCGCCGTAGATCCTGACGGTCGCTTGTGGGTCGCGACAGATGGCAATAACAGAACCGGCGGCGCTGATGGTATTTGGGCGATGGAGACAGATGGTCCCTTACGCGGCACGGGGCGCGCCTTTTTCCGTGGCCCCGAAGGATGTGAGATATGTGGACCGAGATTTACCCCGGACAGTAAGACGCTATTTGTGTCCGTTCAACACCCGGGAGACAGCCGCGAAAACTCGTTTGAAAACCCGCTGACCCGCTGGCCAGACTTCAACGATAATATGCCTGCTCGCTCAGCTGTCCTCGCAATTCAACGAAAAGACAAAGGCAAGGTTGGCTCCTGACGCCCTACGTTAAGCGACAGGGTCGAGCCAGCCCCATTCGTCTTCGGTTTCTCCGTTAAAGATACCGAAGAACGCGTTTTGAATTTGCCGCGTGATAGGGAAGCTTGGGTCATTGATGGTGAGCTTATCAACAGAGCGCACAGGCGTCACTTCTGCGGCAGTGCCTGTCATGAAAATCTCGTCGGCGCCGTAGAGTAGCTCGCGCGGCAAAGCCTGTTCGATAATTTCAAAGCCAAGTTTTCCGGCCAGCACAATAACCGTATCGCGCGTAATGCCGGAAAGGATCGATGAGGCAGCAGGCGGTGTATAAATCTTCCCATTACGGACGATAAACATATTCTCGCCCGCCCCTTCGCTGAGGGTCCCATCATGGGCAAGGCCGATCCCTTCGGCAAAGCCACGGTCTTTTGCTTCCATGCTGATCAACCGGCTGGAAAGATAGTTGCCAGCTGCTTTTACGCCAGCCGGCACTGTCCCCGGCGCCATCCGGCGCCAGCTGGAGATAGCGACATCGACACCATTTTTCATGCCGTCATCTCCGAGATAAGCGCCCCAGGGGAATGCTGCGATATCGAGAACGGAGTCTACATTTTGCGATGCTGGACCCATCTCCCCATAGCCAAGATAAGCAAGCGGGCGGATATAGGCCGAACTGAGATCATTCTCACGAACAATGTCGCGGCAGGCCTTCATCAGCTCTTCGACACTGAAATCAATGGCGATGCGGTAAACACGTGCAGAGTAAATTAGACGTTCAACATGCTCGCGATTTCTGAAGACGCAGACGCCTTTATGTTTTGTGTCGTAGGCGCGCATGCCTTCGAAAACACCGGTGCCGTAATGCAAACCATGGGTCAGCACATGGGTTGTCGCCTCCGCCCAGGGGATCATTTTCCCATTACGCCAGATGTGTTTTGTTTCCTGGATTGGCATCCTCATCTCTCCTGACTTGATGGACTTAGCGGCATTGAGCGCTATTCATACGACATGTTGCGCCATCTCATACACTGATAGGGCGCCTCGGTAAAAGCTCTCTTGGTTCTCCATATGGGCAAAATAATGGTTTGCAGGCATCAACTGGAAATGCTTTCAACCTTAGCAGGATCGCCCCTGCCCAGCTGTTTTTGTAGATAGAAATAACGAGCCTGATCATGACAGAACAGAACTCTTCCCCACGTAACATAGAGAGCCTGTTGGCTGTCATGGCCAAACTCAGAAGCC
>BQJH01000292.1 GCA_021604605.1 Hyphococcus sp. | reverse complement strand
GTCCGATTTTCGCCTCGTGGTGATCGCGATCAAATCAGCAAGCTAGATCGTCATGGCGGTAAGGGCGGCGCCTTTGTTGAAGAAATCCGCCATGCTATGCGAGAAGGAGATCTGCAGGCGGCGATGCATTCCTTAAAGGATATGCCGGGCAATGAAGAGACGCCGGGCTTGACCATCGCTGCGATGATGAAGCGAGAGCAAGTTGAAGATGTATTGGCGCTTCGTCCTGATCACTCCATCAAGGACTTTTTGAACAGTGCTGCTGAGGGGATGAAGATCGGCACGAACTCCGTGCGTCGCGCTGCGTATCTGCGGCGATTGTTTCCAAAAGCTGAGATTATTCATTATCGCGGCGCGGCTGATACGCGCATCAAAAAACTCGATGAACGTACTTTGCAGAAAACCCCCGACGGTAGCGAGGTCGGCCCTGCTGATGCAATTGTTCTTGCGCGATGCGGTATGATGCGCGTTGGCCTTGAAGATCGTATCGCTCATGTTTTTACGCTGGATGAAATGTTACCGGCTGTGGGGCAGGGCGTTGTTGCGGTTGAATGCGCGCAAGGCGATTGGGAGACGCGCTCGCGCCTTGCGGCCATTGACCACGATGAGACAAGAGCATGCGCAGAAGCAGAACGAGAATTGTTGTGGGTATTAGATGGCCACTGCAATTCACCCATTGCAGGCCACGGGGAACTGAATGGTGATCAGATAAAACTACGCGGCGCAGTGATCAGCGAAGATGGCGCAGAGATTATCGAAACAAGCGCTGTCGGGGAAGCAAAATACCCGCGCGAGCTTGGTCGTCAGGTTGGGCTGGAGCTTTTGCGGATGGGCGCGGAACGCTTGATCCTTGCGTCGCGAATAGAAGCATAGCAGAAACCTATCCCCCTTTCGGCCCATTCCAACGTTTGATGAAATCGCAGTCTATCCCTAAGAGATCAAGCACACGTCCAACAGAATGATCGACAATGTCATCAATTGTCTGGGGCCGCGTATACATCGCGGGCATTGGCGGTGCGATGATGGCGCCTAAACTGCTTGCTTCATAAAGCAATTTGCAATGGCCGGTATGAAGCGGCGTTTCCCGCGGCATCAAGACCAGCGGTCGGCGATCTTTCAGGCAGACATCTGCGGCGCGAATGAGAAGATTGTCTGCGTAAGAATGCACAATACCGGAAAGCGTTTTCATGGAACAGGCCGCAACAACCATCCCGTCTGTTTTAAAAGACCCGCTGGCGACGGCCGCCGCCAGATCAGAAAACTTATAAGTAACGTCAGCAAGGTCCAGAACATCTGTGAGTTTTAGATCTGTTTCTAACCCAAGGTTCATTTGCCCGATTGGACTCATGATCAGATGCGTTTCAACATCCTCAACATCGCGTAGTTTTTCTAAAAGCCGCACGCCGTAAGTAACGCCGCTGGCGCCGCCAATGCCGATGATAATTTTTTTCATGGCCTTGCGCCTTTTTACCAGTTACTCGCGCGCCAAAGTCGCGTCAGTGGTGATCGCGTCAAGCGCATCCGAAACACGGGAGATGACTTCGTTATCTGAGGGAATGTCATGGCGTCCTGCGAGGAAGGCCATATCATTATACTGAACCCAGACATTGCCCTCATCATCTTCATACACCAATGCCTTCATCGGCAGATCAAGGCCAAAAGACTGGTTTAGTTTCATCAGCTCGGCGCCGATGGCCGGATTGCCAAAAATCAAGAGAGTGGTTGGGCGTAGCGCTTTATCGACCATTGCGGCATTTGCCGCGTGATCGACCTTGCTCATTAAGGTGATGTTACGGGCCGCGAGAGCGGCTTCCAAATTTGTGACCGTCTGGTCATATGAAAAGTCACTCGATTTTTTTATGAGTCCTGTTTCAATTTTACTGTTTGCGTCATCTGCGTTGGAGCTACAGGCGTTGGTAAGGCTTACAGAAACAATCAAAAAAACAACAATCAAGGGCTTATACATGGGGGTAGTCCTTAGGTGCGTCGGTTTATTCTGCGGCATTTGCGTGTGCAGTTTCCTGAGCGGCAAGAAATTTCTCTGCTTCCAGCGCCGCCATACAGCCCATGCCCGCAGCAGTAACGGCTTGGCGGTAAATGTCATCAGTTACATCGCCAGCGGCGTAAACGCCGGGGATAGAAGTGGCGGTAGAGTCTGGTTTGGACTGTAAATATCCATGATCGTTCATCGGCAGCTTGTCGACGAAGAGTTCTGTTGACGGCTTATGCCCGATTGCAATGAAGACACCATCAACTTTTATTTCCTGAGCCGCGCCTGTTGAGGCATGAGTCAAACGGGCGGCGGTAACGCCGGGCGGGTTTTCATCGCCAAGAATTTCATCGAGGTTGTGATCCCAGATCACATCTACATTTTCTTTTGCGAACAAACGCTTTTGCAAAATCTTTTCTGCGCGTAGCTCATCGCGTCGATGAACCAGTGTCACCTTCTTTGCCAAGCCGGAGAGGTACAGCGCTTCTTCAACCGCGGTGTTGCCGCCGCCAACAACAAGAACATCTTTATTGCGATAGAAAAAACCATCACATGTCGCGCAGGCTGAAACACCAAACCCTTGAAATTTTTCTTCCGATGGCAAGCCAAGCCATTTCGCCTGAGCGCCAGTAGCGATTACGAGTGCATCGGATTGATAGGTCTCACCGCTGTCGCCAGTGAGCGTGAAAGGCCGATTGGATAGATCAACATCAGTGATGATATCGTTGACGAATTCTGTCCCGACATGTTCGGCTTGCTTTTGCATCTGCTCCATCAGCCAAGGGCCCTGGATGACATCGGCAAAGCCAGGATAGTTCTCCACGTCCGTTGTGATGGTCATCTGCCCACCCGGCTGCAGGCCATGCACGAGCACAGGTTTAAGGCCAGCACGAGCCGCATAAATGGCGGCGGTTAATCCAGCGGGACCAGAGCCCAAAATCAGCAAGCTTGTCTTTTTCACGTCATGTTCCGTTTTTTGTTTTAGCGGTTGCCCACCGATATGGCGTCATCGCGCGCTATAGGCAAGGCGCCTCTCGCGCAGGTGATTTCAGTCTTCAAAATCAGAGCTTTCGGGCATTTTGTTAGAAAAGAGATTGAGGCCCGTACAGTCTGTAAAGGCCTCTAGGGCGAGCGTGCCGGCGAGAGAGTTGCCGGCCTCGTTCAGTCCCGGAGACCAGACGGCCACGGCTGCTGCACCCGGGGCTATTGCAAGGATGCCGCCGCCGACGCCGGACTTATCAGGTAGGCCAACCCGATAAGCAAAATCGCCGCTCATATCGTAATGCCCGCACATCATCATCAGCGCGTTGACCCGGTTGGTTTGCGCGCGGGTCATAAACCGGTTTTTGGTAATGGGGTCTGCGCCGCCATTGGCAAGATGAAGTCCCGCCCTCGCGAGATCACGCACTGACATCTCAATGGCGCCCGCAGGACATCAGCAGGATTATTTTCAAGCCGGTCAAACGCTTTCATGAAATAGGCGAGGGCGCGGTTGCGGTCGCCCCATTTTTCTTCAGACGTCGCGACCTCATCATTGATCGAAACCAATGAGCTTTCCGACGCCACGCTGATGCGCTCAAGAATAATCGAGGCGGCGGCGGTCGTTTCATGATCCGACAAAATTGTGTCAGTGACGCATAAAGCGCCAGCATTGATCAATGGATTACGCGGCATGCCGTTTTCATGTTCAAGTTGAACAATTGAATTAAAAGCTGAGCCTGAAGGTTCTCGCCCGACGCGACGCCATAGTTTTTCCTTGCGCTTCGACAAAGCCATGGACAGCGTAAAAACTTTTGAAATTGATTGA